>DASSJA010000272.1:0-3136 GCA_035691445.1 Burkholderiales bacterium
GAAGAGGCCAAGCGGCTGGCCGACATCTGCGTCGCCTGCGCCGAGAAAGTCGAGGCCGCGGTGAAGATGCTCGATGACATGGCGAACTCCGAATCGATAACGAAAGTCTGCAGCGAAATCGACCGGCTCGAGACCGACGCCGACCAGGTGCTGCGCTCGGGCCTGGCGAAGCTCTTCCGCCTGGAGCCGGATACCCGCGAGCTGATCAAGATGAAGGAGATCTACGAGCTGCTGGAGACGGTTACCGACCGCTGCGAGGACGTCGCCAACATCATCGAAGGCATCGTTCTCGAGAACGCCTGACCGGCCGGGCCCTGGCATGACCGTCAGCTTCCATGTCGTGCTGTTTCTCATCGCGGTCGCGCTTGCGTTCGACTTCCTGAACGGCTTTCACGACGCCGCCAACTCGATCGCCACCATCGTTTCGACGGGGGCCATGAGCCCGCGCTGGGCGGTCATCTGGGCGGCGTTCTTCAACTTCGTCGCGTTTCTCGTGTTCGGCGTGGCGGTCGCGTCCACCATCGGCAAAGGCATCATCGACCCGGCCATCGTCGATCACTACGTGGTGTTCGGCGCGCTCTCCGGCGCCATCGCCTGGAATATCATCACCTGGTATTACGGTATTCCTTCCTCGTCCTCGCACGCGCTGGTCGGCGGGCTGGTCGGGGCGGGAATCGCCAAGGGAGGAAGCGCCACGCTGGTGGCGAGCGGCATCCTGAAGACTGCGGCCGCGATCGTGTTGTCGCCCCTTTTCGGGTTTGCGCTGGCGATCGCCCTGATGATCGCGGTGTCCTGGATTTTCGTCCGCTCGACGCCCCAGCGCGTGGACCGCTGGTTCCAGCGCCTGCAGTTCGTATCGGCGGCGCTCTACAGCCTGGGGCACGGCGGCAACGACGCGCAGAAAACGATGGGCATCATCTGGATGCTGCTCATCGCCTCCGGGCTCTCGGCGAAAAGCGAGCCCCTGCCCTTCTGGGTCGTGCTCGCCTGCCAGGCTGCAATGGGCCTCGGGACCCTTTTCGGCGGCTGGCGCATCGTCAGGACGATGGGCATGAGGATCACCAAGTTGAAGCCGGTAGGCGGCTTCTGCGCCTCGACGAGCGGCGCCATGACGCTCTTCCTCGCCACCGCGCTCGGCATCCCGGTGTCCACCACTCACACCATCACCGGATCGATCATCGGCGTGGGCTCAGCGCAAAAGCTCTCGGCGGTGCGCTGGGGCGTGGCGGGCAACATCGTCTGGGCCTGGCTGTTCACCATTCCGGGCTCGGCTTTCATCGCCGGAGTCGCCTGGTTTCTGGGAACGGAATATTTCTAGATGTCCGACCGCCTGCGAGCGATCGAGGCCGACATCACGCGGCTCGAGGTCGACGCGATCGTCAACGCGGCCAACAACTCTTTGCTCGGCGGAGGCGGGGTCGACGGCGCAATCCACCGCGCCGCAGGCCCGGATCTCCTGCGCGAGTGCCGCGCGCTCGGCGGCTGCGCCACCGGAGACGCCAAGATCACCCGCGGCTACCGGCTGCCGGCCAGGCACGTCATCCATACGGTGGGCCCGGTCTGGAACGGAGGGGCGAGCGGCGAGCCGCGGCTGCTCGCCTCCTGCTATCGCAGGAGCCTCGAGGTCGCGGCAGCGAACGACATCCGCACGGTCGCCTTCCCCGCAATCAGCTGCGGGGTCTACGGCTACCCCATGGAGCTCGCCGCCGAAATCGCCGTGTCGGAATGCCGCCGTTTCGTGCGTGAGCACGACGCGATCGAGCAGATCGCGTTCGCGCTCCTCGGCGGCGCGGCGCTCGCCCTGTACGAAACCGAGCTCGCGCGGCCGTGAGAAAATATCTCGGCCATGGCCCGTGAGCAGCCGGTACCCCTCGCGCGCTATCTGTTCGTAGCGTACGTGCTCCTTGTCGTATTCGCCAGCCTGCATCCGTTCTCCGGCTGGCACGACCGGGGCCTGCCCGCATTCTCTTTTCTCGCTGCTCCGCTGAACCGTCCGGTGCCGGCGTTCGACGTCGTCGTCAACGTTCTCGGCTACGTGCCTCTGGGTTTTCTCGCCGTCCTAGCGGCCTATCCGCAGCTGCGCGGCGGACGCGCGCTCGCTCTCGGAGCGGCGTGCTCCATTGTCTTGAGCTTTGCGCTCGAATCCATACAGCTCTACTTGCCGACGCGAACATCATCGAATCTCGACCTGCTTGCGAACTCCACCGGCGGCTTGCTCGGCGCCCTCGCCGCGCTGCGCGCGACGCGCCCGCTCATGGACGCCGGGGGATTGCAGCGCCTGCGCAACGACCTGTTCCTCCCGGGACGGCGGGTGGATCTCGGCCTGGTGCTGCTCGGGCTGTGGCTTTTTATGCAGCTCAGTCCGGAAACGCTCCTGTTCGGAACCGGCGACCTGCGCGACCTGTTCAAGGGACCTTCCGGCAAGCTCTATCCTGCCGATGTATTCCTGCGGGTCGAAGCCGGCGTGGCGTGCGCCAACGGCCTCGCCGCGGGCCTGCTTGCCGCCTGTCTGACCGAGCGCCGTCAGCCGGTGCGAGGCGTGGTCATGCTGATGATGGCGGCGGCGCTGGCGGCGCACACCCTGGGCTTCGGGCTGTTCATCAGTCCGCAGGACTTCCTTTCCTGGGTTACGCCGGGAGCCCTCTACGGCGTCGCGGGGGCGATCGCGCTGCTGATGATCGGGGTAGCGCTGCCACGTACGGCACAACTTTCGCTCATCGGTTTCGCATTGCTCGCGGCGACCGCGATCGTCAACCTGGCACCGGCCAACCCCTACAACGCCGCCGCGTTCTCGCTGTGGCAGCAAGGGCACTCTCTGAATTTCAACGGCGTCACGAGGGTGGTCGCGATCATCTGGCCGTTCGCCGCGATGTTCTACCTGGTGCTCCTCGCGGCGGATCGCGGCCAGGCGAAACCCCAAGCGGACCGCTTGTTATAATCGGGCTCACATCCGTTCGAGCCACCCGCCGGCGGCTCCGATACCCTCCCGCGAACAGGCATGAGCTACTACGAAAGACACATCTTCTTCTGCTGCAATCAGCGGCAGAACGGCGAGACATGCTGCAACGACAAGGGCGCGAGCGGCATGCGCGACTACGCGAAGAAGCGCGTGAAGGAGCTGGGTCTCGCCGGACCG
>DASSJA010000273.1:0-4593 GCA_035691445.1 Burkholderiales bacterium
CACCGTGGTCGGCCTGATGGCGCGGCACAGCGATCAGCCGATACGAACGTACGCGATCGGGTTCAAGGGAACGCCTGCGGACGACTTCTACAATGAGCTGCCCTATGCGCGCAGGGTCGCGGATCTGTTTCACGCACAGCACCACGAGATCCTGGTACGGCCGGACGTCGTCTCCCTCTTGCCGCGCCTGCTCTGGCACATGGATGAACCGCTGTCCGACACGGCCTTCATCACGACCTACCTCGTCTCGGAGTTCGCCCGCCGCGACGTGACTGTCATCCTCTCCGGTGTGGGCGGCGATGAACTGTTCGGCGGTTACCGGCGCTATCTCGGGAATCACTACCAGGCCTATTTCGACCACCTGCCCGGATGGGCGCGCCGCGCGGCCTCCGCGCTGGGTGAGCGCATGCCGAGCGACCGGCATTCTCCGCTCCTCAATTTTTCCCGATTGGCGAAGGGGTTCCTGACGACGGCGGGAATGCCGTTCGAGGAGCGCTACCTTGCGTACGTGCAGGTATTTTCGAGGCAGGAGGTGCAAAGCTTGCTCCGCTTCCACGGCGCGGCGCCTCCCGACAAGATCACCGCCGCATTCCGTCACGCCGGGGGCGTCGACGCGTTGAACCGGATGCTGGCAGTGGACGCGGAAACCCAGCTGCCGGACGACTTGCTGATGCTCACCGACAAGATGAGCATGGCGACCTCGCTCGAATGCCGCGTTCCGCTGCTCGATCACGAGTTGGTGGAACTGGCCGCAACCATGCCCGAGGGGGTGAAGATCCGCGGCGGGAAGCTCAAGCATGCCCTGAAGGAGGCGGTTTCCGGTCTGCTGCCGCGAGATATCCTGGAACGCAAGAAGCGGGGCTTCGGCACGCCGATGGGTGCATGGCTCAAGGACGACCTCGCGCCGCTCGTGCGGGGCCTTCTGTCCGAGGCCGTCGTCAACACCCGGGACCTGTTCCATTTCCAGGAGGTGCGCAAGCTGATCGCGGCGCACGAGGCCAACCGCATCGACGGCACCGATCGCCTGCTCGCCCTGATCAACCTCGAGATCTGGTCTCGGATATACCTCGACCGGCGCCAGCCCGAAGACGTGACCTCCGAGCTGAAAGCGATGCTCGCATGAAGATCCTGTATCTCTGCCACCGCTTCCCGTACCCGCCCCGGCGCGGCGGCAAGATCCGTCCGTTCAACATGATCAAGCACCTCTCGGCGAGCCACGAGGTGACCGTGGCGTCGCTGGCACGCTCGGCCGCAGAGGCGCAGGATGCGGCGGGCATCGCGCCCTATTGCGCGCGCTACGAGATGGCCGAAGTTCGCAACCCGATCCAGGTCGTGCGCATGCTGTTGCGCGTTCCGAGCCAGACTCCGTCGTCCATGGGGTTTTTCTACTCGCGCGCCCTGGCGGGACGCCTGCGCGAGCTCCTCGCGCGCGAGCGCTTCGATCTGATCTTTGTCCACTGCTCGTCGGTGGCGCAGTACGTCGCCGGCGTTCCCGGCGTCCCGAAGATCCTCGATTTCGGAGATATGGATTCGCAGAAGTGGCTGGAGTACGCGCGTTACAAGCCGTTCCCGCTCTCCGCGGGCTACTGGCTCGAGGGCAGTAAGCTCGCGCGCGAGGAACAACGGCTTGCCAGCCGGTTCGACCTGTGTACCGCAACCACGCGCGCCGAGTGGGAGACACTCGAGAGCTATCACACCGGCGTGGCGACGGATTGGTTTCCGAACGGCGTGGACAATGTCTATTTCTCGCCGGGCTCGGAGCCATACGAAGCCGACGCGATCTGCTTCGTTGGCCGCATGGACTACTACCCCAACCAGGAATGCATGCTCGAATTCTGCGCTCGCACGCTTCCGCTCGTGCGCGCCCGCCGACCGAACGCCAGACTGCTCATCGTGGGTGCCGATCCTTCATCCGCGGTGAGAAGGCTCGGCGATCTGCCCGGCGTGGAGGTCACAGGCTCGGTCCCCGACGTGCGCCCCTACCTGCGGAGCTCGGCCCTCATGGTGGCGCCCCTCAACATTGCTCGGGGCACGCAGAACAAGATCCTCGAGGCCATGGCTTCCGGGGTACCCGTGGTCGCCAGCCGCGTCGCGGCGGGCGGCGTGGATGCCGTCGCCGGCGAACACTTCGCGGTGGCTTCCACGCCCGCGGAGCACGCGCAGGCGATCTTGCGCATACTGGACGACCCCACAGAGCGTCGGCGGCTCGCCGTCGCGGGGCGCGAACGCATGCTGTCGCACCACGCGTGGGACCGGTCCATGCGGCGACTGGACGGCATCGTCGAGCGCTGCCTCGGCTCGCGGCGGGACGCAGGCGGCGAGCTGGCCTGGAAGGCAGGCACGGCGACATGAGCGGGCAGCGCCGCCTCCTGTTTGTCAGTTCCCGATATCTGTTCCCGACCGATTCAGGCGGCAAGATCCGGACCGTGAACATCCTTCGCGGCATGAAAGGAGGCGAGTTCGAAATTACCCTGGCTTCACCGCTGCCGGCGCGTCCCCGATCCGGCGATCCGGAGGAGACGGCAGAGATCTGCGACCGTTTCGTCGGCTGGCCGGATTCAGCGCGCGGCTCCTTGTTCCAATGGACCCGCATGCGCCACCTCGTTTCGAGGCTGCCGGTCGCGGTGGCAACCGATGACTCGAAGCGGGGCCGCCGGGAGATCGAACGGGAGCTTGAACGGCACCCGGATATCGTCGTAGTGGATTTCCCGCACGCGGCGGTGCTCGCACCACCACCCTATCCATGCCCGGGCGTGCTGTTCACGCACAACGTCGAAGCGGAGATTTTTCGCCGTCATGCGCAGATTGCCCGCAGCGCGATAAGGCGGGCGATCTGGCGTGACCAGACCGCGAAGATGGAACGGTATGAGCGCGAGCTCCTGCCGCGATATACCTCGGTAGTAGCCGTGGCCGATCGCGACAAGGAGTATTTCAAGCGCGTCTACAGAGTCGACAACGTCTCGACGATTCCAACAGGCGTGGACCTCGGCTATTTCACCTATGGGGAAAGAGCAGCGCTGGATGACGGTGACGGCGGAACGGTGGTGTTCACGGGCTCGATGGACTGGATGGCGAACATCGACGGGGTCGAGTTTCTGATGGACGCGGTCTGGCCGGAAGTCTCTCGCGCGCGGCCCAGGGCGCGCTGCGTCATCGTTGGACGCAGCCCGCCGCGGGCTCTCGTCGATCGTGCTCGGGCTCGCGGACTGAACTGGGATTTCACGGGCTTTGTCGACGATGTCCGGCCTTTCGTGCAGAATGCGCACGTCTATGTAATCCCCCTGCGGGTCGGGGGCGGAACCCGCATCAAGGTCTACGAGGCGATGGCGATGGGTTGCCCCGTAGTCTCGACGCGCATCGGCGTCGAGGGGTTGCCGGTGGAGCATGACCGTCATTTCCTCGAAGCCGACTCGGCCGGCGCCATGGCCAAGGCGGTCCTCGCCCTGCTCGATGACGAGGCGCACCGCGACCGGCTTTCGCGGCAGGCGCGAAGCTTCGTCGAGGAAAACATGTCGGCGCGCCGGGCCGCCCGGGAGTTCGAGAGAATCTGCCTTCGTGCCCTGCGCACCGGAACGCAAATTGGAGTGAGTTCGTGAATCTTGTCCCGCTCAAGCGGCTTGCCGCGATGTTGCCGAATTCCTGGCAGCACGAGCTGCGTCGGCGCCATTTCCAGAGGCAAATCCGGCTTGGGCGCTTTCACACGGACGAGAAGGAGTACGCGCTCCTGGATACCCTGCTCGGGGAGGGCGACTGGGCGCTTGATATCGGTGCCAACGTAGGCCACTACACGATGCGCATGGCGGAGCTCGTCGGCCCGTCGGGCAGAGTCATCGCCCTGGAGCCGGTGCCGGACACTTTTTCGCTGCTCGCCGCCAACACCCGTCTTTTCGCGCACGCCAACGTATCGCTGCTGAACGTCGCCGCGTCCGACCGGGTCCTCGTTTCCGCCATGCAGATCCCGCGGTTTGCGAGCGGCCTTTCGAACTACTACCAGGCACGCCTGGGTGCCGGTTCGGGAGGCCTGCCGGTGCTGACGCTCCCGGTCGATGAGCTGTCGCTTCCTCTGGTGCGACTGGTGAAAATCGACGTCGAGGGGCACGAGCTGCCGGCCTTGAGAGGGATGCGGAGGCTGCTCGCGCGCGACCATCCGACGCTCATCGTCGAAACCGGCTCGCAAGAAACCATGAACCTTCTCGGGAGTCTGGGCTACGCTTTGGAGCGCCTGGCGGGCTCGTCCAACCTGCTATGCAGGCCGAAGTGAGGATGCCGAATTGAGCATGTTTCTTGCTGCATTCGAGAAAGCATTCCGATCTACCATGCGCAGTATTCGGAGTACGTGATGAAAATCAGCATCTTCGGCCTGGGGTACGTCGGCGCCGTTTCGCTGGCGTGTCTGGCCCGTGACGGCCACGCTGTGATCGGCGTCGACGTCGACAAGGCCAAGCTCGAGCTGATCGGAGACGGCAAGACCCCCGTGGTGGAGGAAGGGATGGTAGACCTCATGGCGCGAGTTGCCGCGAGCGGTAAGGTGTCGGTGACAACGGATGCGGTGCAGGCCGTACTGGATTCCGACATTTCGCTTGTGTGCGTCGG
>DASSJA010000274.1:0-3537 GCA_035691445.1 Burkholderiales bacterium
TTCTTCACGTGCATGTGCGGCGTGTCTCTGTGCCGGTGGTGCACGATCGGCGCCATCTGCCCGGACGAGGCGGCCTGTGCGACCGTGGTGGACCACCGCGACCACATTGGCGATGTGAGCACTGCCGATGTGAGCACTGCGGCGAATAGCAGCAGCACGGGAATCCTCATCGCGAATCGATGTTTTTTCATGATCGCTCCTTGCCTCCGGTGTCAGGTCGTAGGCCTCCCGCTTTTCTGCCCTGGGGCAGCTCCCAAGAAGGGCGGAGCTATTCTGCGGACTTTGCCTGTGCGCCGTAAGATCACAAACTCTAGAGCGCGATAATCGAACCGTTATCACCCTGAAATCACATTCCGCCCAGGGCCCTTTGCCGAGGCGGGAAAAATAGGCACTCATGAAAGTCTCCATCCTCGACGACTACCACGACACCCTCCGCACCCTCGACGCCTTCAGGAAGCTCGCCGGCCACGAGGTCACGGTCTGGAACGACCACGTTCAGGACACGGACGCGCTCGCGACGCGGCTGAAGGACGCCGAGGCGCTGGTCCTCATCCGCGAGCGCACCCAGATACGCGCCCCCCTGCTCGAGCGCCTGCCGAAGCTCCGGCTCATCAGCCAGCGCAGCATCTTTCCGCACATCGACGTCGCCGCGTGCACGCGCCTGGGCGTCGTCCTTTCCTCGAATCAGCATTTCGGCAGGCCTTCGTATGCGACGGCGGAGCTGACCTGGGGCCTGGTCCTCGCCGCGATGCGCGACCTCCCGCTGCAGGTCGAATCCCTCAAAGCGGGCAGATGGCAGGCCGGCGTGGGCAACACGATACGGGGCAAGACCCTGGGTATTTTCGGATACGGGCGCATCGGCGCGGTGGTGGCAGGATACGGAAAGGCCTTCGGCATGAAAGTCCTCGTGTGGGCGCGCGAGGCGTCGCAGGCGCGGGCGCGCGCCGACGGCTACGCCGTCGCCCCGAGCAAGGAGGCGTTCTTCGAGGAGTCCGATGTCATCTCGCTGCACCTGCGCCTGAACGAGGCCACGCGCGGCATCGTCGGCGCGCGCGACCTCGCGCGGATGAAGCCGACCGCGCTCATCGTCAACACCAGCCGCGCGCCGCTGATCGAGCCGCACGCTCTGGTGAATGCCCTACAGGCGGGACGTCCCGGAAAAGCGGCGGTCGATGTCTACGAGGAGGAGCCGCTGCGCGATACCCGCCATCCGCTTCTCAACATGGACAAGGTGATCTGCACGCCGCACCTCGGCTACGTGACGCGCGAGGACCACGAGATCGCCTTCGCCGAGATCTTCGACCAGATCAACGCCTACGTCGCCGGCAAACCGATCAACGTGGTCAATCCGGAAGCGCTGGGGAAAACCCGCAGATCGGGATAGGATCGGCCGGCGAGGCGCGGTCCATCGACCGTGCCCCGAACGCTTAGGCAATATCTTTTGCTTTCAAAGGACTTCATGGATATGTTGCGCCGCACCATCCGCGGGAGTATGCTTTGCGCCCTCTCCTGCCAAGAGGCCCGGCGATGAAATCCAATGGCAAATCCCACGGATCGGCATTGACGCTGGCTGCGCTCGGCGTCGTCTACGGCGACATCGGGACGAGCCCCCTCTACGCCTTCAAGGAAGCCTTCGGGGGAACGCGCGGACTGCCCCTCGACGAGGCGGGCGTGCTGGCGGTGCTGTCGCTGATGTTCTGGTCCCTGATGCTCATCGTGTCGCTCAAGTACGTGACCCTGATGCTGCGCTTCGACAACCGCGGCGAAGGGGGCATCCTCGCGCTGCTCGCGCTCGCCGCGGCGCGCGTGCGCGAGCGCCCGCGGCTCGCCTGGACCGTGGCGACCTGCGGTGTGTTCGGCGCCTCGCTGTTCTACGGCGATGCGCTGTTGACGCCGGCGATTTCGGTGCTCTCCGCCGTCGAAGGTATTTCGGTCGCGACTCCGGCTCTGGACAGATGGATCGTGCCCGCGACAGTAGGCATTCTCATTGCGCTGTTCTCGATTCAGGTCCGCGGAACCGGCGTGGTGGGCAGGCTCTTCGGGCCGTGCATGGTGCTCTGGTTCACCGCGCTCGCCGTGCTCGGCGCCATCTCCATCGCGCAGACTCCCGTCGTGCTCGCGTCGCTCGATCCACGCCACGCGCTCGGCTTCGCCTGGCAGCATCCGCTGCTCGCCTTTTTCGTGCTCGGTGCGGTTTTCCTCGCCATCACGGGCGCCGAAGCGCTCTATGCCGACATGGGACATTTCGGCGCGAAGCCGATCCGTCTCGCGTGGTTCGGCATGGTCTTTCCGGCGCTGATGATCAACTACATCGGCCAGGGCGCGCTCGTTCTCCGCAACCCCGCGGCGATCAAGAATCCCTTCTACCTGCTCGCCCCGCCCGAGCTGCTGTTCCCGCTGGTGGTGCTCGCGACCGCGGCGACCGTGATCGCCTCGCAGGCGACCATCTCGGGTGCGTTCTCGATGACGCAGCAGGCGACCCGCCTGGGCTACTTGCCGCGGATCCCGGTGCGGCACACTTCGGAATCCGAGCGCGGCCAGATCTACATCGCGCACGTCAACTGGATCATGCTCGTTCTGGTGGTTCTGCTGGTGCTCGAGTTCAAGAGCTCGAGCGCGATCGCCTCGGCCTACGGCGTCGCCGTGTCGGGTACCATGGTTTTGACCACGGTGCTGGTCGGCGTCGTCGCCAGCACGTCGCGCGTGCGTGCGCGGGCCTATCTTCTCGTCGCGATCGCCGCGGTGGGCGTCGTCGAGCTGGTGTTTTTCGCCGCCAACGCCATGAAATTCGCCGACGGCGGCTGGTTTCCCCTCGTCTGCGGCGTGGTGGTCTTCACCATGCTCACGACCTGGAAGCGCGCCGAAGGCGTCGTCACCGCCCGCGAGGGCAAGATCAAGGTGCCGGTGCAGGCCTTCGCAAAGATGCTGGGGCCGGACGTGCCGCGCGTGGAGGGCACCGCGGTCTACCTCTCTCCGGACAGCGGATCGGTGCCACCGGTGCTGCTCCACAACCTGAAGCACAACAAGGTGCTGCACGAGCGCGTGGTGTTCCTCACCATCGTCGACGCGGAGATGCCGCGGGTCGCCGATGCGGAGCGAACCGAGCTGCGAGTGATCGAGCGGGGGCGGCTCTATCAGGCCCTGCTCTCGTACGGATTCATGGAGGAGCCCGACGTCCAGCACGGGCTGAAGCTGCTCGAGCGCCACGGACTCCGCTTCGAGCCGATGCAGACCACGTTCTTCCTGGGCAGATCGACGATCGCGCGCGCCAGCCGACCGGGGCTGTTCACCTGGCGGCGCGAGCTGTTCCGCTGGATGCAGAGGAACAGCCCGGCGACGGCGGAATATTTCAACCTGGTGCCGGAGCGCGTGGTCGAGCTCGGAACCCGCGTCACGATCTGAGAAGAGTAGTATGTTCCGGACCGGCTCCGGTCGCCCTCAAAGGAGGCTCCTGTGGAAACCAAGCGTGACGAGTACGTGGCGAAGCTGAAAGCCCAGCTCGACCGGTGGAACGCGGAGATGGCCAGATGGGAGACC
>DASSJA010000275.1:0-2205 GCA_035691445.1 Burkholderiales bacterium
CGGCGTCGTGCCCAAGCCCCTCTGGCAGCGGCGGATCGCCCCCGACGAGCGCAACCGCATCCCGCTCGCCCTGCGCTGCCTGCTGGTGGAGCACGACGACGGCCTCGTCCTGGTGGACACGGGGATCGGAAACAAGGAGGACGCCAAGTTCCGGGACATCTACGCCGTCGAAAACGAGGGCGCGGGCGGGCGGACCCGTCTGGAGGACGCCCTGGCGGAGCTGGGCCATGCGCCGGCGGACGTGCGCTGGGTGATCAACACGCATCTGCATTTCGATCACGCCGGCGGCAACACCTACCGGGAGATCGGCGCGGACGCGGGCGTCCGGGTCGCCTTCCCTCGGGCGACGTACGTCGTGCAGAAGGGGGAGCTCGAGTTCGCGCGGCACACCAACGAGCGGACGGCGGCGAGCTATCTGCCGCCCAATTTCGAGCCGGTGTCGTTCACCCTCGTCAGCGGCGACGCGGAGCCGCTGCCGGGCATCCGCTGCTTGCCCACGCCGGGGCACGTGCCGTTTCACCAGTCCGTGCTCGTGGAGAGTGGAGGAGAGCGGGTTTGCTTTCTCGCGGACCTGGTGCCGACGAGCGCCCACCTGCCGCTCCCCTGGATCATGGGGTACGACCTGGAGCCGCTCGTCACGCTCGAGTCGAGACGCCGCCTGTACGCCCGGGCCGAAGCCGAGGGCTGGCTGCTGTGCTTCGAGCACGATCCGGCCGTCGTCGCCGGCCGCCTGGGTCGCGAGGGCAAGTCGTTCGGGCTTGTGGAGCCGCTCGGGGCGGGCTAGACTTAGCCGCGACAATTCGGCAAGCGGGCGCCGCGTGCGCCTCACCCACTGCCTCCCGATTGGGGAGTGCGCCAGGGTTTCGAGAGCGTCGTCCGTCGGTGACGGATGGCGTCACGCGGATTCCGGGGTTCATGGAGTCCGCTTTTTCTTTCCTTCAGGAGGAGAACGACACCTGGCGATCGAAAGCACGAACAACAAGGCACCCCGCATTCGGGTGAACCGGCAGATCCGGATCAGTCCCTTGCGGGTGATCGCCCCCGACGGCGCGCAGCTCGGTGTAATGACCGTCGATGAAGCGCTGGCCGCGGCGGTGGAGCGGGGCCTCGACCTGGTCGAGGTGGCGCCGCTCGCGCGACCGCCGGTCGTCAAGATCATGGACTATGGGAAGTTCAAGTTCGAGCAGGCCAAGGCGGCGCGCGCCGCCAAGAAGAAACAGCACGTCATTCACTTGAAGGAAGTGAAGTACCGTCCCGGGATCGACGACCACGATTTCGCGTTCAAGACGCGCCACGCGCGCGAGTTCCTGCAGGACGGCAACAAGGTCAAGGTGACGATGATGTACCGGGGCCGGCAGATGGCCCATATCGACCTGGGCCGGGAAGTGCTCGACCGGGTCGCGAACGAGCTCAAGGACGTGGCCAAGATCGAGCAGGATCCGAAGCTCGAAGGCCGCAACATGTCGATGGTCTTGGCGCCGAAATGAGGTTCTTGCCATGCCGAAGCAGAAGAGCAAGCGTGCGCTCCGGAAGCGCGTGCGGCTGACCGGGAGGGGCCGGTTACGCCGCCATCGCGCCTACAAGAGCCACATCCTGACCAAGAAGCACCCCAAGCGGAAGCGCCACCTGCGCAAGGGCGCGCTCGTGTCGCACGCCGATGAACGGCGCCTGAAGCGCCTGCTGATGCTGTAAGGAGCGATCCATGCCCCGCGTCACGAGCAACGTCGCGCGCCTGAAGCGCAAGAACAAGATCATGAAGCTCGCCAAAGGGTACTTCGGCGGGCGGTCCAAGCTGTGGAAGGCGGCCAAGGAGTCGGTCGAGCGGGCGCAGAAGTACGCCTACCGCGACCGGCGCCGCAAGAAGGGCGAGTTCCGCCGCCTGTGGATCACGCGCATCAACGCCGCCGCGCGGCTGCACGAGCTGTCGTACAGCCGACTGATGAACGGGCTGCGCCGGGCGGGCGTCGAGATCAATCGCAAGGTGCTCGCCGATCTCGCGGTGCGCGACCCAGTGGCGTTCGAGCAGCTCGCGGAGGTCGCCAAGCAGGCGCTCTGACATGCGCGACCTCCTGGCAGCCCTCGCCGAGCTGCGGGAGCGTCTGAAGGAAGTTCCGCAGGCGGACGAGCGCCGGCTCCCCGATTTGAAGACCGAGATCCTGGGACGCAAGGCCGGCGCGCTCACCGGCATCCTCGGCCTGCTCGCCA
>DASSJA010000276.1:0-5621 GCA_035691445.1 Burkholderiales bacterium
CAGATGTGCGCCGATTGCCGGGTGGTGGACATGATGGACAACAAGGACGAGATGAATATTTCCGACGTTCCGGTCCGACGCTGAGCCGTGAGCGCAGCGACGCCGCTCCCGTTCCAGCCGCCGGAGGCGCCCGAAGACCAGGCGCGCGCCGGCTACTATGCCCTGCTCGCGCGCCTTTTCTACGCGGGTCCGGATGCGGCCCTGCTCGAGTCCATGGCCCGCGCGGACGAAATCGTCGCAAGCGACGGGGAGTCCCCCCTGGCGAATGCATGGAACGCCCTTGCGGCCGCAGCCCGCGCGATGGACGCCGAGGCCGCGCGCGTCGAGTACGACGAGCTTTTCGTGGGAACCGGCAAGTCCGACGTGACCCTTTACGCCAGCTTTTATCTCGTCGAGGCCGGCCGGGAGAAGATTCTCGCACGGCTCCGCGCCGAGCTCGCCGGAATGGGGCTCGAGCGAACCGAACGTGCGCTCGAGCCGGAGGACCACATTGCCGGGCTGTTCGATGCGATGAGATACTTGATTTCATTGGGCTCGAGCGATGCTGCGCTGCGAAAGCAGCAGGAATTTTTCGACCGCTACATCGCGAGATCCCATGAGCGTTTGTGCGCCGCAATATCGGCAAGCGGAAAATCGAACTTCTACAAGCACGTTGCCCGCTTCGCCGAGGCTTTCCTGGCTGTTGAAAGCGAGGCTATGAAAGTGTTTTAATTGGTCCCATGCAATACCCTGCATATTTCCGGTGTTGACGCAAGGAAGGAGACCCGCATGAAAAACGAAACCAAATCCAAATTGAACCGAAGGAATTTCCTCCTCGCGGTCGGCGCCGGCGGCACGGCGGCGGCGGCCGCGATCGCCGGTCGCGTCATCGCGACCGGCGCCCCTGAGGCCGCAGCGAGCGAAGACAAGCGCCGCGGCAGGGGATATCGGGAATCCGCGCACGTCCGCAGCTATTACAACACCGCGAAAGTCTGAGTTCAGGAGGGAACCGACCATGTTGCTCACCAGGAAATCCACTGGCGCCGCCGCTCATCCCGTCGCCGCGCGCAGCCGCTTGTCGCGCAGCGTCTCCGGCATGCCCGCGAATACGCTCGACCGCCGCGCCTTCCTCAAGCGCTCCGGCGTCGCGGTCGGCGCCGGCGCCTTTGCCGCCCAGCTGCCGTTCAACATGATCGGCAAGGCCGAGGCGGCCGACGACAAGGGCGACAAGGTCGAGGTCAAGCGCACGGTTTGCACGCACTGCTCGGTAGGCTGCGCCATAGACGCGGTGGTGAAGAACGGCGTCTGGGTGGGTCAGGAGCCGGTGTTCGACTCGCCGCTCAATCTCGGCGCGCACTGCGCGAAAGGGGCCTCGGTTCGCGAGCACGGCATGACCGAGCATTCGCACCGCCTCAAATATCCCATGAAGCTGGTGAGCGGCAAGTACCAGCGCATCTCCTGGGATACGGCGATCAACGAGATCGGCGACCGGCTGCTCGCGATCAAGAAGGAGAGCGGGCCGGACGCGACCTACTGGGTGGGCTCGTCCAAGCACAACAACGAACAGTCGTACCTGATGTGCAAATGGGTGCGTCTGTGGGGCACCAACAATACCGACCACCAGGCGCGCATCTGCCACTCCACCACCGTTTCGGGCGTCGCCAACACCTGGGGCTACGGAGCGATGACCAATTCGTACAACGACATGCACAATTCGAAGGCGGCGCTGTACATCGGCTCGAACGCGGCCGAGGCGCACCCGGTGTCGATGCTGCATTCGCTGCACGCGAAGGAGACCGGCGCGAAGATCATGGTCGCCGACCCGCGCTTCACGCGCACCGCGGCGAAGGCCGATCAGTACATCCGCATCCGTTCGGGCACTGACATTCCGTTCCTCTTCGGCGTGCTCTATCACGTCTTCAAGAACGGCTGGGAGGACAAGGACTACATCAACGCGCGCGTGTACGGCATGGACAAGGTGAAGGAAGACGTGATGAAGAAGTGGCATCCGGCTGCGGTCGAAGAGGCCTGCGGCGTGCCCGAAGCCGAGGTCTACAAAGTCGCCGAGACGATGGCGAAGAACCGGCCGAGCACCATCGTGTGGTGCATGGGCCAGACGCAGCACTCGATCGGCAACGCCATGGTGCGCGCTTCGTGCATCGTGCAGCTCGCGCTCGGCAACATCGGCGTCTCCGGCGGCGGCGCCAACATCTTCCGGGGCCACGACAACGTTCAGGGCGCAACCGACCTCGGGCCGAATCCGGATTCGCTCCCGGCCTACTACGGTCTCGCGCCGGGGTCGTTCAAGCACTGGGCGCGCGTGTGGAACATCGACTACGAGTGGCTGAGGAAGCAGTACGCGAACGACGCGATGATGGCGAAATCGGGGATCACGGTATCGCGCTGGATCGACGGCGTTCTCGAGAAGAACGAGAACATCGACCAGGATCCGAACATCCGGGCGATGTTCTACTGGGGCCACGCCCCGAACTCCCAGACGCGCGGCCTGGAGATGCAGGCGGCAATGCACGCGCTCGACCTGCTGGTAGTGGTCGATCCGTATCCCTCGGCGACCGCCGCGATGGCGGCGATGCCGCTCGACGAGCAAGGGATGCAGGTCCTCAAGACCGCCGGCAAAGAGCC
Source organism: Burkholderiales bacterium (assembly GCA_035691445.1). GTDB lineage: Bacteria > Pseudomonadota > Gammaproteobacteria > Burkholderiales > SG8-39 > VBDM01. Next base: position 2,623 of record DASSJA010000276.1, read on the forward strand.
GAAGAACGACCGCGCCGTTTATCTGCTTCCAGCTGCAACGCAATACGAAACCGAGGGCTCGGTCACGGCGTCGAATCGCTCGCTGCAGTGGCGCGAGAAGGTGATCGAGCCGCTGTTCGAGTCCAAGCCCGACCAGACCATCATGTATCTGCTCGCGAAGAAGCTCGGTTTCGCCGACGAGCTGGTGGGCAAGAGGGACGGGAAGCAGAACATCAAGGTGAAGAACGACGAGCCGAACATCGAGGATATCACCCGCGAGTTCAACAACGGCAGCTGGACCATCGGATACACCGGCCAGTCGCCGGAGCGGCTGCAGGCGCACATGCGCAACATGCACGTGTTCGACGTCAAGACGCTTCGCGCGAAGGGCGGCAAGGACGCGAAGACGGGCTACGTCCTCGACGGCGACTATTACGGGCTGCCGTGGCCGTGCTACGGCAACGCTGCGCTGAAGCATCCCGGCTCGCATACCTTGTACAACACGCATCTCAACGTCATGGACGGCGGGGGCTGCTTCCGCGCCAACTTTGGAGTGGAGAAGGACGGCGTCAACCTGCTTGCGGAGGACGGCTCGTACTCGAAGGGCTCGGACATCACGACGGGCTATCCGGAGTTCGACCACGTGCTGCTGAAGAAGCTCGGCTGGTGGGACGAGCTGACCGACGAGGAAAAGAAGGAAGCCGAAGGCAAGAACTGGAAGACCGACCTCTCGGGCGGCATCCAGCGGGTCACGCTCAAGAATCACGGCGTGCATCCTTTCGGCAACGCCAAAGCGCGCGCCGTCGTGTGGAACTTCCCCGACGGCATCCCGCAGCACCGCGAGCCGATCTACTCGCCGCGAGCGGACATGGTCGCGAAGTACCCGACTCACGACGACAAGAAGGCGTTCTGGCGCCTGCCGACGCTCTACAAGACGCTGCAGGAGAAGAACAAGGACATCGGGAAGACCTTCCCGATCGTCCTCACGAGCGGCCGCCTGGTCGAGTTCGAGGGCGGGGGCGAGGAGACGCGCTCCAACCCCTGGCTCGCCGAGCTGCAGCAGGACAACTTCGTCGAGATCAATCCCAAGGCGGCGAACGACCGCGGCATCCGCGACGGCGAGTACGTATGGGTGAAGACGCCGACCGGTGCGCGCCTGAAGGTCAAGGCTCTGGTGACCGAGCGCGTGGGGCCGGATCACGCCTTCATCCCGTTCCACTTCTCGGGCTGGTGGCAAGGGAAGGACATGCTGGCCTACTATCCTGAGGGGGCGGCGCCGATCGTGCGCGGCGAGGCGGTCAATACCGCGACCACCTACGGGTACGACTCGGTGACCATGATGCAGGAAACAAAAACTACCGTGTGCCAGATCGAGCGGGCCTAAAGGGGAGAGGAGACCATCATGGCTAGAATGAAATTTCTGTGCGATGCGGAGCGCTGCATCGAGTGCAACGGTTGCGTGACCGCCTGCAAGAGCGCGAACGAGGTTCCCTGGGGCGTGAACCGCCGGCGGGTCGTGACCATCAACGATGGCGTCGTCGGCGCCGAGAAATCGATCTCGGTGGCGTGCATGCACTGCTCGGACGCGCCGTGCATGGCGGTCTGCCCGGTCGATTGCTTCTACCGTACCGAGGAAGGCGTGGTATTGCACGACAAGGACCTGTGCATCGGCTGCGGCTACTGCTTCTACGCCTGCCCGTTCGGCGCGCCGCAGTTCCCGCAGGCGGGGGCGTTCGGGCTGCGCGGCAAGATGGACAAATGCACGTTCTGCGCCGGTGGTCCGGAGAAGGATCTGTCCGCCGAGGAATTCAGGAAGTACGGCTCCAACCGTCTGGCCGAGGGCAAGCTCCCCGCGTGCGCGGAAATGTGCTCGACCAAGGCGCTTCTGGGTGGCGATGGTGACGTGATCGCCGATATCTACCGCCAGCGCGTTCTGAAGCGCGGCAAGGGTTCCGAAGTGTGGGGCTGGGGCACTGCGTACGGCAGGCCCGATCAGCCGAAGGCGGCGGGGGCCAAATCATGACGAATGCGCGCAGGCTGATTTTCGCGGGCTCCGCTCTTGCCGTGGCGTTGTCCCTGGGTGCGTGCGGCGAACGCGAGCAGGTCGTCGTCTACAAGCAGGGCAAGTACCAGGGGAAACCGGACAGCCAGCCGTGGGACAACGACCCGAGCCAGAGCCTGTACACCACGTCCAAGTGGAGCAAGGGTGACAAGTCCGGCTGGGAGACGGCGGTCAAGACCCGCAATCTCACCCAAAACGAATACACCCGGGCAGAGTAGGGAGGAGCCGCTCATGAAGCCGATCGCGGTTTTGGGGCGTTATATGTTTGCCTTGGGGCTGTCGCTGCCCCTTCTGGGCGCGACCGCGCTCGCGCAGCAGGAGACCAAGGCGCAGCTGCAGGAGGCTCAGCGCGAGCAGGTGCAGCCTTACAACAACGCGCCGGTCTGGCGCGAAGTGCGCTCCGGCAAGGAACAGTACACCTCGGTCAAGGGCCGCGAGACCGGCGTGCTGGTCCAGACTTACGGGGAAACCTGGAGGCAGCTGCGCAACGCGTGGATCACACCGATCGGCGGCTGGCTGGTCGCGCTGGTCGTGGCGCTGATAGGCGTCTTCCACTGGCGAAAAGGAGCTGCGAAGCTCCATTCCGGCAGCACGGGACGGCTGATCGAGCGCTTCACGCCGCTCGAGCGCTACGCGCACTGGGTGATGGGGATCAGTTTCGCGATTCTCGGCGTGACCGGCCTGATCATGTTCGTCGGCAAGTACGTGCTGCTTCCGGTGATCGGGTACACGCTGTTCGCGTGGCTGACGCAGCTCTCGAAGTATCTGCACAATTTCGCCGGCCCCCTGTTTGCGCTGAGTCTCCTCGTGTTCATCCCGATTTACATCAGGGACAACCTGCCCAAGCTCTACGACTTCGGCTGGTTCTGGAGCCTGGGCGGCATGTTCGGCGGCAAGCACGTTCCCTCGGGCCGTTTCAACGCGGGTGAGAAGGTCTGGTTCTGGGTCGGCGTGGTCG
>DASSJA010000277.1:0-3628 GCA_035691445.1 Burkholderiales bacterium
GCCGCGAGGCGACGAGCGGGTGATCCTTGCGGAGGAACGATCCGATCACGAGCACGCGGTCCAGGCGGCCCAGCTCGGCGATCTTCATCCCGAGCCAGGGAGCCCCGGTGCGCTTGCCGTCGGCGGAAAAGTCCGACTGGCGCAGGCGGTGATCGACGTGGTCGCCTCCCATTGCGCGCACGAGCTTGGCGAGGATCGCCATCTCCTCGAGAGTCGAATGCGGACTGGCGAGCGCGCCGATCTCGCCGGGGTCGTACTTGAAGCGTGTCTCCGAGAGGCCCCGCGCGACGTGCTCCAGCGCGACCTGCCAGTCGACTTCGCGCCAGTGGCCTCCTTCCTTCAGCATGGGCCTGGTGAGCCGCTCCTCGGAGTTGAGGCCCTCGTACGAAAACCGGTCGCGGTCGGAGAGCCAGCACTCGTTCAGCTCCTCGTTCTCCAGGGGCAGTACCCGCATCACGCGGTCCTGCTTCACCTGGACGATGAGATTCGAGCCGAGGCTGTCGTGCGGGCTCACCGATTTGCGCCGCGACAGCTCCCAGTTGCGCGCGGAGTAGCGGAAGGGCTTGGAGGTGAGCGCTCCGACCGGGCACAGGTCGATCATGTTTCCGGAGAGCTCCGAATCCACCGTTTTCCCGACGAAGCTGATGATCTCGGCGTGCTCGCCCCGTCCGATCATGCCGAGCTCCATGACGCCGGCCATCTCCTGGCCGTAGCGCACGCAACGCGTGCAGTGGATGCAGCGCGTCATGTCGGTCGAGATGAGGGGCCCCAGGTTCTTGTTGAGCACCACGCGCTTTTCCTCGGTGTAGCGCGAGGCGCTCTTGCCGTAGCCGACCGCGAGATCCTGCAGCTGGCACTCTCCGCCCTGGTCGCAGATCGGGCAGTCGAGCGGGTGGTTGATCAGCAGGAATTCCATGACCCCGTCCTGGGCCTGCCTCGCATAGTCCGAGTGCGTGAACACTTTCATGCCGTCGCTGACGGGGGTCGCGCACGCCGGCAGGGGCTTGGGCGCCTTTTCGACCTGCACCAGGCACATCCGGCAGTTGGCGGCGATCGAGAGCTTCTTGTGGTAGCAGAAGTGCGGAATGTAGATGCCGAGGCCGTTCGCGGCCTCCATCACGGTCGCGCCGTTCCTGACCTCGGTTTCCCTGCCGTCTATCGTCAGCTTGGGCATGTCAGGCCGCCACCGGCTCCGGCAGGCTCGGAGACGTGCAGTATCCGTGCTCGGTCACCATGCAGCGCCTGTGGTCGATGTGGTACTGGAACTCGGCGCGGAAGTGCTGGATGAAGCTCTTCACCGGCAGCGCCGCCGCGTCGCCGAGCGCGCAGATCGTGCGCCCGGCGATGTTGTCGGCCAGGTTCACGAGGAGATCGAGGTCCTCGTTCCTTCCCTTTCCGTGCTCGATGCGGTTCACCATGCGATAGAGCCAGCCGGTGCCCTCGCGGCAGGGCGTGCACTGGCCGCAGGACTCTTCGAAGTAGAAATACGAAAGCCGCTCGAGCGCCTTCACCATGCAGGTGGTCTCGTCCATCACGATCACGGCGCCCGAGCCGAGCATCGACCCGGCCTTGGCGATCGAGTCGTAGTCCATGTCTGTCCTCATCATGACGTCGGCGGGCAGCACCGGCATCGACGAGCCGCCGGGGATCACCGCCTTGAGCTTGCGTCCGCCGCGCATGCCGCCGGCCATCTCGAGCAGCTTCGCGAACGGTGTCCAGAGCTTCACCTCGTAGTTCCCGGGGCGCGTCACGTGGCCGGTGACCGAGAAAACCTTGGTGCCGCCGTTGTTCGGCCGCCCGAGCGCGAGGAAGGCGTCGGCGCCGTGGTTGACGATCCAGGGCACGGCCGCGAAGGTCTCGGTGTTGTTGATGGTGGTCGGCTTGCCGTACAGCCCGTAGCTCGCGGGAAACGGCGGCTTGAAGCGCGGCATGCCCTTCTTGCCCTCGAGCGATTCGAGCAGCGCGGTCTCCTCCCCGCAAATGTAGGCGCCGTAGCCGTGGTGGTTGTACAGCTCGAACGAGAATCCGCTGCCGAGGATGTTCCGGCCGATGAAGCCCGCCGCGCGCGCCTCGGCGAGCGCCTCCTCGCAGCGCTCGTACACGTCCCAGATCTCGCCGTGGACGTAGTTGTAGCCGACGCCGATGCCCATCGCGTAGGCGCCGATCGCCATGCCTTCGATGAGCGAGTGCGGGTTGTAGCGGAGGATGTCGCGGTCCTTGAAGGTGCCGGGCTCGCCCTCGTCGGAGTTGCACACCAGGTACTTCGTCCCGGGGAACTGGCGCGGCATGAAGCTCCACTTGAGGCCGGTGGGGAAGCCGGCGCCGCCGCGCCCGCGCAGCGACGACTTCTTCACCTCGGCGACGAGGGTCTCGGGTGGCGTCTTCTCCGCCAGCACCTTCTTCAGCGCCGAGTAGCCGCCGCGCTTCACGTAGTCCGCGAGACGCCAGTTGTCGCCGTCCAGTCCCTTGAGAACGATAGCGTCGGGTCCATAGTCGAGGGTCATTTCAGTTCCCTGATCCACCCGTCGATCTTCTCGGGCGTCATGAAGGACAGCATGGTCTTGTTGTTGACGAGCATGACCGGCGCATCGCCGCAGGCGCCGAAGCACTCGCCCTCCTTCAGCGTGAAGCGGCCGTCGGCCGTCGTCTCGTTCCAGCCGATGCCGAGCTTCTTCTTGAGATGCTCGGCGGCGTGCTCAGCCCCCGACAGCGCGCACGGCAGGTTGGTGCAGATGCACAGCTTGTACTTCCCGGGCTTCTTCAGATCGTACATGGCGTAGAAGCTCGCCACTTCGTATACGGCGATCGGCGGCATGCCGAGGTGGGCCGCGACGAAGTTCATGACCTCGGTCGAGAGATGGCCTTTTTCGTCCTGTGCAACGGTGAGCGCAGCCATCACTGCCGATTGCCTCTGGTCGGGGGGATATTTGGCGACCGCAGCATCGATCTTCTTCAGGGACTCGGGCGACAGACTCACCGGTCGATCTCTCCGAACACGATGTCCTGGGTCCCGATGATGGCGACGACGTCGGCGAGCATGTGGCCCTTCGACATCTCGGAGAGCGCCTGAAGGTGCGGAAAGCCCGCGGCGCGGATCTTCATGCGGTAGGGCTTGTTCGCGCCGTCGGAGACGATGTAGATGCCGAATTCGCCCTTGGGATGCTCGACCGCGGCGTACGCTTCGCCCGGCGGCACGTGGATGCCCTCGGTGAAGAGCTTGAAGTGGTGTATGAGCTCTTCCATGTTGCTCTTCATTTCCACGCGCGTCGGCGGCGCCACCTTGTGGTTGTCGGTGATGACCGGCCCCGGATTCTTCCGGAGCCACTCGATGCACTGGCGCACGATGCGGTTCGACTGGCGCATCTCCTCGACGCGCACGAGATAACGGTCGTAGCAGTCCCCGTTCACGCCCACCGGTATGTCGAACTCCATCTTGTCGTAGACCGCGTAGGGCTGCTTCTTCCTGAGATCCCATTCGACTCCGGAACCCCGCAGCATGGGCCCGGTGAAGCCGAGCGCGAGCGCGCCCTCGGGGGTCACGACGCCGATGCCGACGGTGCGCTGCTTCCAGATGCGGTTGTCGGTCCGGAGCGTCTCGTACTCGTCGACGTACTTCGGGAAGCGGTTG
>DASSJA010000278.1:0-4083 GCA_035691445.1 Burkholderiales bacterium
GACGAGCTGGGGAGCCGCGGCCAAAGCGCCGTCGCGCAGCGTCATGATGTGCTCGCGTTGCATCGGCAGCGCTTACGACCCGATTGCACGCTTCACATCACGTGTGAAGCGGACTGAGACAAAAGCACGGATCTGTGCGACGCGAAAAAATACCAGCGTCCGCGACATGAGTATCCGGCTGAACTGCGGCAAAAATACCGGAACGCGTCGAGTTTTTCCATTTCCGCGCCAGGTTGCCTTGACGGCGCAACACCGAGCGGCGAAATTAGCACGACAAAGACAGATAAAGGGGGAGGACCCCATGAAACCGTTCGCGTATACGCGAATTCCCGTCATCCTGCTGGCGGCGCTTGCGCTCACCGCATGTCCGAAGGACAAGCATCATCACGACGATCCGCCTCCGGTGACCACGCCCCCGCCCAGCCCGGTCTTCTACGTGAACGCTGGCACAGGGTTGGATACGAACCCCGGAACGCAGGCCGCGCCGTTCAAGACCATCACCCACGCGATGACCGTGGCCACGACGAGCGGCTCGACGGTCCAGGTCGCGCCCGGCCAGTACGACGCGGTAAACAACCTCGAAACCTTCCCCATCACCGTCCCGGCCGGGGTGCTGCTGATCGGGGACGAGACGAACAAGGGCAACGGAAGCACGGCCACCAGCATCATCGGCAAGGGACCGGCGCCGGCGGGGTTCACCGCCGTCACCGTTACCGTGTTGCCGGGCGCGGGATCGACGGTCGCCGGGTTCTTCATCACGAGCGACGCCAATAGCGCTGATCACGATACGCTCCTCCTCAGCGGCAGCACCGTGACCCTGCGTAACAACACGGTCACCGGCGCGACCCTGCGCGGCGTGGATATCGATGTCTCGACGAACCACGTGATCACGGGCAATCGGATCGTGAACAACGGAGGCTCGGGCCTCGCTTTCATGAAAGGCGGCGTCGGCAGCAAGGTGCAAAGCAACGTCATCACCGGCAACGCCTTCGGGGTCGAGTACGACGTCGCCGGCGGCGATCTGGGCGGGGGTTCCGCGGGCAGCACCGGCGGGAACGTGATCTCGTGCAATCTCTCTCTCGATCTCGTGACGCTCGCCCCGACAGCGATCACGATTAATGCCGCGAACAATCTCTGGGACCACACGACTCCCTCAGTCTCGTGCAATTTCACGGGAGACGACGTCTGCGATTTCGACGCCGGCAGCGCCACCGCCGCGACCATCATTACCACAGGCTCCGCGCAGACGATCAGCCCGAACGCCCCCTGCCCGTAGCCGAGCGGGGGCAGTCCTACGAAACCGGGCGCGGTCTTCGCCGCGCCCGGTTGCTTCCTTCGGCGGCGCCTATGTCTTGAGGTTCCCGTAAGGCATCGTCGCGAACCCCTTTTGTTCCAGACGGACGGGTTCAGTCTCTTTCGCGGTCCAGCCTTACGACATTGGCCGCAGGCTTCTCTTCGATCTCGGCCGACTCGATCTGCAGAAAGCGCTGGGAGATCTTGCGGCTGGACACCTGCACGTCCTCCGCGTCCTCGTGCGCCTGCCGGATGTGATCGGCGAGCTTCTTCATGCGCTCGTCGAACCTCTGGAAATCGAGCCCTAGCTTGCCGAGCTCCTCCTTGATGACGTGGATGTGCCTGCGCGTCTCGACGTCCTTGAGCACCGCGCGCGCGGTGTTGAGCACCGCCATCAGCGTGGTGGGCGAGACGATCCAGACGCGCCTGCCCATGGCGTACTCGACGACTTCGGAGTGATAGGCGTGGATCTCCGCGAACACCGCTTCCGCGGGGACGAACATCACCGCGCCGTCGGAGGTCTCGCCCGCGATGATGTACTTCCTCGCGATGTCGTCGACGTGCTTCCGGACGTCGGCCTTGAACTGCCTTTGCGCGGCAGCCCGCTCGGCTTCGCCTGTCTCGCGGTCGAACATGCGGTGGTAATTCTCCAGCGGGAACTTCGAATCGATCGCCACCATCCCCGTGGGCGGCGGCAGCCGCATCGCGCAGTCCACCCGCGTGCCGTTCGACAGCGTGTACTGCAGCTCGAACGCGGCGCCCGGCAGCACGTTCCTCACCAGCGCCTCGAGCTGCACCTCGCCGAAAGCGCCGCGCGAGCGCTTGTCCCCGAGGAGCTCCTGCAGGCTCACCACGCTCCCGGTGAGGCTTTCGATGTTCTTCTGCGCCTCGTCGATGGTCGCCAGGCGCTGCATCACGCTCACGAAGGTGTCGTTGGTCTTCCTGAAGCCTTCCTCGAGCCGCTCGTCGACCTTGCCCGCGATCTGGTCCAGGCGCTGGTCGATCTTGGCCGAGAGCCGCTCGCTCGAATCGGCCAGGTTCCGGCCGAGGCGGTCGCCCTGCTGCGCGAGCCCCGCGTGCAGGTCCTTCAGCATCTCGCGGTGTTTCTGTTCCAGGGTCGGCCCGAGGCCGGCGGCGGGATCCGCGAAATTCCGCTCGAGCACGACCAGCCGGCGCAGCACCCGGAAAAGGACGATCAGGGCAACGACGAGGACGGCGAGCGTGGCTTCAGCCATGGCGCATTGTAACGTGGCGCCTCGTCAAGCGACCTCGCGCAGCGCCGCCATGGGCGGCCGGCTGAGCGCCGCGCGCGCACCCGCCCGGGCGTTCAGCACCACGCAGGCGAGGCCGAGCGCCGGACCGGCAATCCAGATCCAGCCGTTCCAGATGAAATCGAGCTCGAAGACGCGCGTCGCGAGCGTCCAGCCGATGGCGGTCGCTCCGAGCGAGCCGAGCAGCCCGGCGATCGCCCCGAGGACGGCGAACTCGGCGCGCTGGGCCGCGAGCACCCGCGCGCGGCTCGCCCCCAGCGCGCGCATCACCGCCGCCTCGTGAGTGCGCTCGTCCTGGGTGGCGAGCAGCGCGGCGTACAGCACCAGCATCCCGGCGGCCAGAGCGAAGAGGAACACCACCTGCACCGCCCCGATCAGCTGGTCCATCACGGCCTGCACCTCGCGCAGGATCGCGCCGACGTCGATCACGGTGAGGTTGGGGAACGTCTGCGACAGGCGCAGGGTCAGCCGCGCGTCGCCGGGCGGCGCGTGGAAGCTCGCAACGTAGCTGGCCGCGAACCCCTCGAGCAGGCGCGGCGTCGCGATGAAGAAGAAATTCGGACGCATCGAATCCCAGTCGAGCTTGCGCACGCTCGAGACGGGCGCGGAGAAGCTGCGGCCCGCGGAGAGGAACTCGAGCCGGTCCCCGAGCCGCACCCCCAGGCGCTCCGCGATCCAATGCTCGATCGAGATCGCTCCGTGATCCAGATCCTGCGGGCCGAACCAGGCGCCCTCGGCGATCCGGTTGTCGGGCGGCAGGGCGGACAGATAGGTCAGGTTGAACTCGCGCTCGACCTGGCGCCTGGCGCGCTCGTCGGTATAGTCCTCAGCGCTCACTGGCTTCCCGTTGATCGCGATGAGGCGCGCGCGCACCATCGGAAAGGTCTGCGGCTTCCCCACGCCGTTGCGCTCGAAAAATTCGGCGAGCGCCTGCCGCTGCTCGGGCTGGATGTTGACGAGAAACCGGTCGGGGGCATCCGGCGGCAGGCGCTGCCGCCAGGAATCCAGGAGATCGGCCCGGACCAGCGTGAGGAGCAGGATCGCCGTGAGGCCTATCGCGATCGACACGATCTGCACGGCGTTGGCGCGCGGCCGCCGCAGAAGACTGGCGAGGCCGTAGCGCCAGGAAACGCTTCCGGCCCGGCCGAGCCTGCCGACGAGCCGCAGGGCTCCATAGGCGATCGCGGCAAACACGCCGGAGGCGGCGGCGAAGCCCCCGAACACGGTGCCGGCGAGCTTGAGGTCCCCCGCCTGCCACCAGAACAGGGCAAACACGGCGGCCGACCCCAGCAGGTAAACAGCGAGGACCTCCTCGCGGGGAGCGCCGACCTCGCGCCGGATCACCCGCAGCGCGGGAACGTCCTTGAGCTGGAGCAGCGGCGGCAGCGCGAACCCGAGCAGGAGCGCGAGCCCGGTGGCCGCGCCCTGCAACAGCGGCATCGGCCCGGGCTGGGGAAGCGTTCCCGGAATGAGGGCCGCGAGCCACCGCGCGACGAGGTTCTGCACCAGAAACCCCGCC
>DASSJA010000279.1:0-3302 GCA_035691445.1 Burkholderiales bacterium
CAGCGCCTCGCGTCGAGTTGATACGGCGCGACTATCGCGTGCGTCGGACATACGTCGATGCATTTCCGGCACCTGCCGCAGTGCTCGTCGACTGGAGCGTCGCACGGAAGGGGCAAGTCCGTATAGATGTCGCCCAGGAAGAAAAACGAGCCTGCCTCGCGCGCGATCAGCAACGTATGCTTGCCCCGCCAGCCGAGCCCCGCTTTGCGCGCGAGCTCGACTTCCATCACCGGCGCCGAATCGGTGAATGCGCGGTAGCCGAATCCGCCGATTTCGGCCGCAATCCTGTCGGCGAGCCGCTGCAGGCGTCCGCGCAGCACCTTGTGATAGTCGCGCCCGAGGGCGTAGCGCGACACGAAGGCCTTGTCGCCGTCGGCGAGCGTGCTCGAGCTGTCGGCCGCATCGGGCCGGTAATCCATGCGAGCGGAAATGATGCGCACCGTGCCGGGCACGAGCGCCGCCGGCCGCGTTCTTTTGGCGCCGTGCTTTCGCATATAATCGAGCTCGCCCGCGAAACCCGACGCGAGCCATGCGCGAAGGCGCGGCTCGGCCGCCGAAAGATCGGTGTCGGCGATCCCGATCGCTTGGAATCCCAGCTCGCGTCCCCAGGACTTGACGGCCGCGGCGAGCGCCGCGAGCTTCGCGGGGCGCAGTCGCCGCACGGACCGGGCCGCCTTGAGATGAGCCATTCGTCAGATCATAGCCAGCCGCCGGCAAAATCGCACTGGACCGCGCGTCTGGAGGACGAAACCGCCACCGCCCGGCTCGGCGAGCGCCTGGCCGGGTGCGTCCAACCCGGCATGCGGTTCTATCTCCGAGGTGAACTCGGCAGCGGAAAAACGACTCTCATCCGGGGCTTGCTGCGCGCACTGGGCGTGCCGGGCCGCGTAAAAAGCCCGAGCTATACTCTGGTTGAAGTTTATGTGGTTTCTAGATTAAACTTGTACCACTTTGATTTTTATCGATTCCTCGATTCTCGTGAGTTCAACGATGCCGGGTTGGGCGATTATTTCCGAGGAGAGGGAGTGTGCCTGGTCGAATGGCCCGAGCGAGCCGGGAGCACGCTGCCTCCAGCGGACCTGCAACTCACGCTCGCGTATGACGGCGCGGGAAGAGCCGTCAGCGTGCATGCCCTCAGCGCGGCGGGACAACAATGTCTAGCGCGATGCCGAAGCGCCTGACCACACGCGCGGATGCACACCCGAAGCGGGCGTGGATCGCGCTGTCCGTGCTGGTTTTTTCGCAGTCGCTCCTCGCAGCGCCGCCCACCGAGCGCGTGCGGGCGGTACGAGTATGGCCGGCGCCGGAATATACGCGCGTGACGCTGGAGTCCGGCGAAGCCTTGCGCTACCACCTGATTTCCGTAAAGAACCCGGACCGTCTGGTCCTCGACCTGGAAGGGGTGGATTTTTCGAGCGTACGGCAGGGGTTCGCCGACAAGATGTCGGCCAGCGATCCCTACATCGGCAACCTGCGCGTCGGGCGCTTCAAGCCCGGCGTGGTGCGAGTCGTGCTCGACCTGAAGACCGAAGTCAAGCCGCAGATTTTCACGCTCGCGCCGATCGGCGAATACGGACACCGGCTGGTCCTGGATATCTATCCGACGCAACCCCCCGACCCGATACTCGCGCTCCTGCAGAAACCGCAGTTGAAAATGGAGCAGTCTCTGGGAAAATCCCTCGACGAGGAACTCGAGGAGCACAAACGCGAAACGGAGCAGAACGGCAAGACTCCGCGGTCAACGAGGGACCCCGGCGGCGCTGTCAGCCGCCTCGTGACCATCGCGATCGACGCCGGGCACGGGGGCGAGGACCCGGGCGCCAAGGGACGCCGCGGCACTTACGAGAAGACCGTGACCATGACGATCGCACGCAAGCTGAAGGCGCTGATCGATACAGAGCCCAACATGCGCGCCCTGCTCATTCGCGATGGTGACTACTTTCTCGATCTGAAGGCTCGCGTGGAGAAGGCCCAGGTGGTAAACGCCAACGTTTTCGTTTCGATTCACGCGGATTCGTTCGTGAAGCCCGACGCCCGCGGGTCGTCGGTCTTCGCACTCTCAGAACGCGGCGCGACGAGCACCGCGGCTCAGGAGCTCGCCAAGCGCGAGAATCAGGCAGACCTCATTGGGGGCGCGAACCGACGCCGCAAGGACCCCTATCTCCTGATGACGCTCACCGATCTGAAACTGACTGCCCAGATCAACGACAGCCTCAAGCTCGGACGCGCCGTGCTCGGGGAGCTGGGCGACGTCACCTCGCTGCACCGAGGGCGGGTTGAGCAGGCTGGCTTCGCGGTCCTTAAAGCGCCCCAGATCCCTTCCGTCCTCGTCGAGACCGCGTTTATCAGCAATCCCGAAGAGGAGAAGCGGCTTACCGACGAGGCTTACCAGGAAAAGCTGGCCCGCGCGATCCTTCGCGGCGTGAAGAGCTACATCGCCAAGAACCCCCCGCTTCTCGCGCCCGCGACTCTCGCGGCAGCTCGCTGACCGCCGTGCGCCGGTCCTAGGTTCTCGCCCGGCTCAGCCGGTACCTGAGGTACTCGACCGCAATCGGCATCACGGACAGGACGATGACGCCGAGGATGACCCAGCTCAGGTTCTGCTTCACCAGGGGAACGTTGCCGAACCAGTATCCGGCGTAGAGCAGCGACAGCACCCACGCCAGGGCTCCCGCCAGGTTGTAGGCAAAGAAACGCAGGTAGGTCATGCGCGCGATGCCCGCGATGAATGGCGCGAACGTCCGCAATATCGGCACGAATCGCGTGATGATGATGGTCTTGCCCCCGTGCCGCTCGTAGAAGGCGTGCGCCCGATCCAGCGCCCTTCGGTTGAAGAACCGCGATCCCTCCCAGTGGAATACCCTCGGCCCCAGGAAGTAGCCGATGGAGTAGTTCGCGGTATTCCCCAGTACCGCGGCCGCGACCAGCACCAGAGCAAGCAGGTGGACGTCCATGCCGCCGGCTGCGGCGAGCGTTCCCGCGACGAACAGCAGCGAGTCACCCGGCAGGAAAGGCGTCACCACCAGGCCGGTTTCAAAAAAAATGATGGCGAAAAGCAGCGGATAGACCCAGGCTCCGTGCTGCTGGAGCATCCCGGCGAGATGCCGGTCGAGATTGACCAGGATGTCCCACCCGGAGACCAGAAGTTCCACCGCAGCATTCTACCGCGTCACCTATAATTGATGCCGCGTGCCCGGCTCCGCTGCCGGCGCGCCTTGCCGCTCGAGTCTGCTCAATCTGAAGGAACGCAACCGTGCCCGCCATCCGCGTGCTGCCCGAGACGCTGATAAGCCAGATCGCGG
>DASSJA010000280.1:0-2879 GCA_035691445.1 Burkholderiales bacterium
CACGGCCTCATCCGCGACGCGGCTTTCTTCGGGTGGATCGAGACGAATATCGCGCGGCTGCTCGCGCGCGACGCCGAGGCGCTCGCCTACGCCGTGCTGCGCTCGGTCGCGATCAAGGCCGAAATCGTCGCCCAAGACGAGCGCGAAAGCGGCTTGCGCCGGCTGCTGAATTTTGGCCACACATTCGGTCATGCGATAGAGACCGGATCGGGTTACGGAGCGTGGCTCCACGGGGAGGCGGTCGCGGCCGGCATGGTCATGGCCGCCGATCTGTCGCGACAGCTCGGATATCTCTCGGAAGCCGACACCGGCCGCATCCGTTCCCTGCTTCAGCGCGCCGGCCTGCCGACCTCGGCCCGGGGAATCGCGCCCACGCGGATGCAGCAATTGATGAGCCTCGACAAGAAGGTCAAGGAAGGGCGCCTTCATTTCGTCCTGCTGGAGCGCCTGGGGGCCGCCACGATCCGGGACGACGTGCCCTCCAGCGCGATCGATCACACGCTCGCCCGGCTTGCAGCCTAGCTTTCCTAAGCAGTTGAAGCAGCAGGGGAACGCAGGTAATATCGAAGACCCGGCCTGTGTTTGGCGCATTTCGCGCCCGCAGCGCCTTCATCGAGAGCGAGAAGTGAGCCAGTTCTACCGTCCCGAGTCCCAGGGCCTGTACGACCCCGCGAACGAGCACGACTCCTGCGGCGTCGGTTTCGTCGCCCACATCAAGGGCAAGAAGTCACACTCGATCGTGGAGCAAGGCCTCACGGTGCTGCGCAACCTCACGCACCGAGGCGCGGTGGGCTGGGATCCGAAACTCTCGGACGGCGCGGGCTGCCTGATCCAGATCCCCGACCGGTTCTTCCGCGAGGTGATGGCCAAACAGGGGGTCAAGCTGCCGCCACCCGGGCAGTACGGCGTGGGAATGGTATTTCTGCCGCGCGACCCCGCTTCGCGCATCGCCTGCGAGTACGAGATCGAGCGCGCGGTGAAGGACGAGGGCCAGATCCTGCTCGGCTGGCGTGACGTGCCCGTGGACAACGCCGATCTCGCCGAACCGGCAAAGAAGCTCGAGCCGGTCATGCGGCAGATTTTCATCGGCCGCGGCAAGGGCGTCACGGTCACCGACGCCCTGGAGCGCAAGCTCTACATCATCCGGAAAAGCTCGGGCCACGCCATCCAGGCGCTCAGGCTCGCGCACGGCAAGGAATTCTACGTTCCGTCGATGTCGGCGCGCACGGTTTGCTACAAGGGAATGCTGCTCGCGCATCAGGTCGGCGCCTACTACAAAGACCTGGAAGACACGCGGGTCGAGTCGGCCCTCGCCCTGGTGCACCAGCGCTTCTCGACCAATACTTTCCCCTCCTGGGATCTCGCGCACCCGTTCCGCATGATCTGCCACAACGGCGAGATCAACACCCTGCGCGGCAACGTCAACTGGATCCGCGCGCGCCAGGGCGCGATCTCGAGCCCGGTGCTCGGCAGGGATCTCGACAAGATCTGGCCGCTCATCTACGACGGGCAGTCGGACTCGGCGTCCTTCGACAATGCGCTCGAACTGCTCGTGATGGGCGGCTACTCGGTCGCCCACGCCATGATGATGATGATCCCGGAGGCCTGGGAAAACCACACGCTGATGGACCCTGCGCGGCGCGCGTTCTACGAGTACCACGCCGCGATGATGGAGCCCTGGGACGGCCCGGCCTCGATCGCGTTCACCGACGGGCGCCAGATCGGCGCGACCCTCGACCGCAACGGCCTGCGGCCCTCGCGCTACATCGTGACCGAGGACGGCCTGGTGATCATGGGCTCGGAATGCGGCTGCCTGCCGGTGCCGGAGGAGAAGGTCGTCAAGAAATGGCGGCTCCAGCCCGGGAAGATGTTCCTGGTAGATCTCGAGAAGGGCCGCATCATCGACGACAAGGAGTTGAAGGAGTCGCTCGCGGGGGCCAAGCCCTACCCGGAATGGATCGAGCGCATCCGGGTGAAGCTCGACGAGGTCGAGACCGAGAAGACGCCCCCCCTGAAGAGCGCAGTGCGCCTGCTCGACCGGCAGCAGGCGTTCGCCTATACGCAGGAGGACATCAAATTCATCATGACCCCGATGGCGCAGAACGGCGAAGAGCCGGTCGGCTCCATGGGCAACGACTCGCCCCTAGCGGTCCTGTCGAACAAGGACAGGACGCTCTATCACTACTTCAAGCAGCTTTTCGCGCAGGTGACCAACCCTCCGATCGACCCGATCCGCGAGGAGCTGGTTACGTCGCTCGTGTCCTTCATCGGGCCGAAGCCGAATCTGCTCGGCATCGACGAGATGAACCCGCCGCTGCGGCTCGAGGTGTCGCAGCCGGTGCTTGACTTCTTCGAAATGGAGAAGATCCGGCACATCGAGCGCTACACCGGAGGCAAGTTCCGGTCGTTCGAGCTCGACATCACCTATCCGCTCGCCTGGGGCAAGGAAGCCGTCGAGGCGCGCCTCGCGTCATTGTGCGCCCAGGCCGAGGACGCCGTGCGAGGGGGGTACTCGATCATCGTCATCTCCGACCGCACGGTCGAGCGCGAGCGCGTGGCAATCCCGGCGCTGCTCGCGCTCTCCGCGGTCCATCAGCATCTGGTCGGAAAGGGCCTGCGCACCAGCGCGGGCCTGGTGGTCGAGACCGGCTCCGCTCGCGAGGTACACCATTTCGCGCTGCTCGGCGGCTACGGCGCCGAGGCGATTCACCCCTATCTAGCCATGGAAACCCTGCTCGACCTGGCTGCCCAGGGCCACTTCGGAACGGAGATCGACGGCAGGAAGGCGATCAAGAACTTCGTCAAGGCGATCGGCAAAGGGCTCAAGAAGGTGATGTCCAAGATGGGCACCTCGACCTACATGTCCTATACCGGTGCGC
>DASSJA010000281.1:0-10612 GCA_035691445.1 Burkholderiales bacterium
TCAATTCGCTGTATTCGGAGCAGGGCAGGAAGCAGAGCTTGTTCAGCCGGGCCAGATGCTCCTCGGCCTTCGGCAGATTGTTCACCATCAGATACGCCTCGCCGATGTACTCGTGCGCTCCCTTGTGGCCGGGATCCAGGCGCAGCGCCTCGTTGTAGTATTTGAACGCGAGGTCGAGATTCCCGGACTTGCGCCAGGCGTAACCGAGCAGATTCTGCACGTCGGGATTGTTCGGTTCGCGCGCGGCAACACGATTGAAGCTGTCGACGGCCATTTTCCAATCCTGGACCTGCACCGCTTTCCTGCCGCTCGCGAGGTCCGGGTCTTCCGCGCGGGCGGGCGGTGACGGCGTGAACGTGTCGGCGGCGCTAAGCATCGGAGGAAGGACCAGCCCCGCCAGCAGGGCGAAGGCCAAAACCAGGGTCTTGCGCATGGTGACTCCTTTCGTCGAACGAGGTAGAGGATTATAGTGGGCATGCCTTCCTTTTTCGACCGTAACATTGCCGCCAGACACGGGAGCTTTTCCGGATGAAGCTCTCCAGCGCCTCGACCAAGGGGCTCGTCTTCCTCGCCCTCGCCGTCGCGTCCCTTTTCCCTGTCATGCGCGTTGCCGCCGAAACGCCCGCGCTTTCGCGGGCGCAGGCGCTTGCGGCCCTGAGGAAATCCGAACCGGAGGAACGCCGGCGCGGCGCTGTCGGCCTCGCGCTGGCCGGACGCATGGACGACACTCCGGCGTTGATCGCCGCGCTGCGCGACCCGGACGAGCCGGTGCGCGCGATCGCCGAGCAGGCGTTGTGGGCGGTCTGGAGCCGTTCGGGAGACGCGCACGTCGACGAGCTCTTCAAGCGAGGCGTCGCGCAGATGAGCGAGAAGCGCTTTCCCGAGGCCATCGCCACGTTTACGAGGATCATCGAGCTCAAGCCCGATTTCGCCGAGGGCTGGAACAAGCGCGCAACGGTCTACTACCTCGCGGGCGACTACCGGCACTCGCTCGCGGACTGCGACGAAGTCATGAAGCGCAATCCGCAGCATTTCGGCGCGCTCTCCGGCTACGCCGAAATCTACCTGCAGCTCGACGAGCCCGAGAAGGCGCTGGAGTATTTCCGACGCGCGCTCGAGGTCAATCCGAATCTCGAGGGAGTGCAGGCTGCCATCGAAAGGCTCGAAGCCCTGGAGGCGCGGCGCCGCCAGCGCTCGATCTAACCCGCCGTCAGCGCCGCGGCCGTCTCGCCGATCGCCCGAGCCGCGGCCTCGGGATGCTCGAACGGGAATAGATGCCCGCCTTCGAGGCACACCACGCGGAAATACCTGCGCGTCGTCGCGAGACCAATCTGCCGCGCGTCGGCGGATTCGCGGCCGCAGATGAACCCGGCCGGAACTCTCAAGGCGGGTAACTCGCTCGCAAGGCCGTGTGGAAACGCTCGGTAGATTCGGTACTCGATCTCCGGATCGAAGGCCAGGCACACGCCTTCGGGGCAGGGTCGCGTTCCCAGCGTCACGTAGTCGCGCAAGCACTCCGGATCGAAATAGCGAAACGCCGGCTTGTCGCGGAAGTGTGCGTACGCCTCCTCGGTTGAGGCCCACACGTCGCGGCGGCCGCGCGTCGCGCCGGCCGGCGTGACGCGGTCGGCGAGCCCCAGGTTCTTCACTGCCTTGAACACCGCCCCCCGCCACCGGCTGAGGATCGGCGAATCGAGCAGGATGATCGCGCGGAAGAGCTCCGGACGCCTGAGCGCCGCGAGTGCGGTGAGATAGCCGCCGAGCGAATGCCCTACCCCGAGCGCCGGCTCGCGGCAGCGTTCCAGCCGCCCGATCAGCTCGGATACGAGGTGAGGCCAGCTGTCGGTGACGGGATAGCGCGGGTCGTGCCCGATGGTATCGACGTAATGGATTTCGAAGCCGGGCTCGAGATACCCGAACATCTTGCGGTAGCACGCGGCCGGAAAACCGTTCGCGTGGGAGAAATGCAGGATCGTCACGCGCGCGTGGCCGCGAAAGCAAGAAGCCCCCGGCGCGCGACCGGGGGCCCCAGGCGGCGGGCGCGAATCAGACGCTCAATTCCTTCGCCGTCATCGTGTACTTGAAGTTGTCCGGGTCGAGGCTGTCGAGCCGCCCCTGCGCGGTTTCCCCCTGCGGGTACATGAAGAAGGTGATCTTGCCGCTCTTCGCGTGAGGCAGGACGATATCGTTCGCGGTGTTGAAGGCGAGCCAGTTCATCTCCCACGCGCCGAAGAGCTTGGGCCTGACCGCCTCCACGAGCGGGTCGCTCAAGGTCGTCGGCTGCGATTTCTCCTCGAGAACGACCTTCCTCACGTCGGCCGGATCGACCGGTACCCAGCCGAACCCGGTTAGATAGACCTCGGCGCGGCAGTGCTGCGCCTTGGTGACGTTGGCCGTGCCCGCGCCGAGGCTCCGGTAGCCGAACTGCGACTTCGCCACACGCACGCCGTACACGTCGCGCGCGGCGAGGCCCGACGCGCGCGCAAGGCCCACGTAGAGTGCGTTGATGTCGGCGCATTTGCCGCCCAGGTTGCCCGTCTCGAGCATGGTCTTGATGTCGCCGACTCCGCAGCCGCGCGTCTTGGGATCGCGGAAGGTGTTGTCGACGATCCATTCGTAGATCGCCTTGGCCTTGTCGCGGTCCGATCTTGCCCCGCGCGTGATCTTCTGCGCGGTCTCCTTCACGATGCCGTCGGTGGGCATGTGCTCGGTCGATTCGGTGTAGAACTCGCGCTCCTGCGCGCTCAGCTTCCGGACCGAAAGCGGGGGCGCGGACAGATTCACGGCGCGGTCGCGCGTGGCGACACGGCTGTGCAGCTCGACCACGGGATTCGCCTCGGAGGACTTCCATTCGGCGTAGAACAGGCCCGCACCGTACTTGCCGTCGTGGACGATCTTCGCGACGCTCGCGTTGCCGGACCAGGCGTTGTCGATGAGCCTCTGGTAGTCGCTGTCGATCGAGGGCACCGGCAGCCACACGCGCGTCGCTCCCTCCGGGAAGAGGATCTCGACCCGGGTGGTCACCTCGAAGCTGCGCCAGGTTTCGGCCTGCCGGGGATTGAATGGGAGCTCCTGCGCCAGAGCGAGCCTGGGGAGCGCTGCCGCGGCCGGGACCACTGCCCCGGCCTTCAGAAACAAACGTCTGTCCATCGAAGGCCTCCTGGGATGCTTGGGGATGTTGCGTCGAAGACTACATTATATTCGGTCAGCCGGGCGGCAGGAGCCGCCTGATCGCGCTCTCTATCGGCGGCGAGTCCCACTCGATGTCGCCGACCGCGGAGTAGCGGACCCGATGCTCCGGATCGAGCACCAGCGTCGTCGGAAGCACCTTCACCTTCCACGCCGTTGCCGCGGAGGTGTCGCGATCCAGCAGCACCGTGAAGCGCACTCCGATTTTCTTCAGGAAGTCGTTGATCCGCGGGGCACCCTCGCCGTAGTCGACGGCGAGGATCGCGAAGGGCTTGCCCGCAAGCTTGTCCTGAAGCCGCTGCATCGAAGGCATCTCCTCGCGGCAGGGATCGCACCAGGTAGCCCAGAAATTGACCACCACGACCTTGCCCCGGTAATCGGCGAGCTTGTGCTCCCTGCCCGCGACATCGCGCAGCGCCAGGGGCGGCGTCGCGCCGCCGGCCCAGGGCTTCATCGTTCCTCCCGCGGCCCACGCCGCGCCCGAGGCCGACACCCATGTGACCGCGAGCGCCGCAACGACCAACGCTTTCAGCGCCCTCATACGGCCTCCTTTCTTTCGCCGGCGAGGGCGGCGAAGTCCTCGGCGTAGCCCGAAAGACGCCGGACCACCCGGGCGCGCTGTTCGGCGGAGAGCGACCGGTCGAGATCCACGAGGAGCCGCCCCAGGTCCTCGCCCCAGCGCTTGTCCTCGCGAATGAACTCCTCGGACCGCCGCAGCTCCGGCTTTTCGAAGGTCTCGGCGAGAGCTCTGCCGAGCTCCGGCGCGCTGTGTCTGCGCACCAGCGCCGCCACGGCTTGCTGCTGCCAGCGCCGCCGGTCCTCGAAGCGCAAGAAAACGTGGCGCTCGTGGGCGAGCGCGAAGCGCTCGATGCGCGCCTCCTGGTCCGGCGTCAGCCGGCCCGCGAAATCGCGGAAGTGACCGAGCATCCGCTTCGCCTGAGCCCCCCGGCGCTCCGCGTCGTCCGCGGCGAGGAACTTCCTGGCGTATTTCTCGTTGTTCTCGGCGAACTTGCGCTCGAGCGCGGCAAGCTGCGCGCTCGACAGCGTCATGAGCACCGGCGCCGCATCCTCGGCCGCCTTCGCCGCGAGCCTGCGATAGCGCGCCCGCACGTTCGCGAGGCCCCACGCGACGTCCTCCGCCGTGATTCCCTCGGCCGCCCGGCCGCTCGCGCTCCTCAGGAGCGCCGCGTACACGGGAAGCTCGCTCGCGCGGTGCCACTGGTGGAATCGCACGATGCGCTGCCTGAGATCCTCCGCCTGCACGTCGTCGAGCTCGAGGTAGCTCGACGCCATGAAGCGCAGCACGGTGTCGGCATTGTCGTAGGCGATGCGGGTCGCGCTGCACGAGACAAGCGGCGCGCAAACCGCGAGCAGGAGCGCGCTTTGCCGGGTTTTCGTCATGAGTTCACCAGTAGTTCTCTACCGTAATCTGGCCCGGATCGCGCCGTCTGTGTTTTTTCATGCCCCGCCGCACGAGCGCCGCTTGAGTGTCCGCCACCATTCCAGGATTGCCGCAAATCATAACCTGCGAGGCCTGCGCCGAGAGCGCTACGCCCGCGGCCGTCTCCAGGCGCCCCTCTTCGAGGGCGGGCGGAATGCGCCCTGGCAGCGTTCCCGGTATCGCTTCCCGGCTCACGAAGGACACGGTGCGCATCTGCTGCCCGTGCTCGCGCATCAGCCCCGTTATGGCATCGCGGTAGGTGAGCTCCTCGGCGTGGCGCACCGCGTGCACCAGGACCACTTGCTTGAAGCGCTTCCACGGCACCTCGGTCTTGAGAATGGACAGGAACGGCCCGATTCCGGTTCCCGTCGAGATCAACCAGAGGTTCTCGCCGACCGGCACTTCGGACAGCACCAGAAAACCGGCCGGTCGCGGAGCGAGATACACCGTGTTCCCGGCCTCGAGCTGGCACAGCCGGCGGGTGAGCGGCCCGTCGGGCAGCGTCACGTAGTAGAACTCGTAGGGACGCTCGTGCGGGGCGTTCACGAACGAGTACGGACGCGCGACCATCTCGCTGTCCACCGACAGGGCGAGCTTCGCAAACTGGCCCGCCTCGAACGCCGCCACGTCCGCCTGCACCTGCAGGCTGAACAAGGTCTGCGTCCAGCGCTTCTGGTTGACGACGGTGCCTTCGACCCACTTCTGCATTGGTGCTTCTACGAACGATGCTGGGATATTTTCCTCGCGCTTCCGGCGGAGAGCGCCGCCGGGATTCAATGCAGGAGGAAGGGCTCCAGAGTCAGGGATTCTACCTCGCCGCCGAGCATGACGACGCTGCCGCCGCGGCGGTTGTCGCCGGTGTCGGAGAACTCGAACCGGTATACCCGCCGCAGGGTGAACCTTCCCTCCCCGTCGCGCGCAGGGCGAAGCGACACGCATTCCACGGTCTGGTCGAGGAACTGCAGGCGCTCCCGCTCGCAGGCGCGCACACCGGCCGCGACGGCGTGCTCGCGAGCCCGCATGCTGTCGAACCACAGCCCTGCGAGCAGAGCGATCGCGGCGATCGCCGAGATTTCCAGCCAGGGCATGCGGGATCCAACCCTCTTCAGGAAGTCAATTCGGCATTACCATGATGCACTCCCGCCATCATCGCCGATGAGAAACAGACGAATATTGCGGCCGGTTCTGGGCATCTGCGGCGCTTTGCTTGCGGCGTCGGTCCTTCTTGCCTACCTCGGATACCGGCGCGACCTCGATGCGGCGCAGACCCGCGTTTCTTCGGGAAGTCGCATCGCCGACACTCCTTGCGGGCCGATCGAGTACGCGGTCGCAGGCGCCGGCACGCCGGTGCTCGTGGTCCACGGCGCCGGGGGAGGCTTCGACCAGGGTCTGGAATTCGGGCGCCCGCTCGCGGAGCGCGGCTATCGGGTGATCGCGCCCTCGAGGTTCGGATATCTGCGCTCACCGCTCCCCCCCGACGCCTCGCCTGCGGCGCAAGCGGACGCCTACGCCTGCCTGCTCGACGCCCTGAAATTGCCCAAGGCGGTGATCATCGGGGGCTCCGCGGGCGCGCCTTCGACGATCGCGTTCTGCCAGCGCCATGCCAAGCGCTGCACGGCGATGGTGCTGCTCGTGCCCGCGTTCTTCCCACCGGGGGCGTTTCCGGGGGGGCCGCCGGCGCGGCCGCCCCTCGTTCTCGACTGGGTGCTCGGCTCGGATTTCCTTTTCTGGTTGAACATGAAAGTCGCGCGCGACTTCGTGCTGGAGAAAATGTTCGCCACTCCGGCGCGCGATTTCGAGAGGGCGGCGCCCGGGGAACAGGAGCGGGTCCTGCGCGTGCTGTGGGACTCGCTTCCGATCGAGCCGCGCCGCGCAGGGTTGTGGAACGACCTCGCGATCGTCGCTTCGCCACCGAGCTACGCTCTGGAGCGGCTGGCGATGCCCGTCCTCGTCGTGAGCGTCGAGGACGATCTGTTCGGGATCTACGAGACCGCCCGCGCCATGACCATGCGCATCCCGGGCGCGCGTTTCGTGAGCTTCCCGACCGGAGGACATCTCTGGGTAGGGCGTCAGGACGAGGTCGTTTCCGAATTGAGCGCTTTCCTGCGCCTGCGGGCGGCCGATCCGCTCAGCCGTGCCGGCGGGTGATCCACTCGGCGACGAGCACCGGTTTCGCCTCCCCTTCGCGCTCGACGACGACACCCCAGGTGGCCTGCATGCCGCCGTCGATTTCCTCCGCGGCCGCGAGCCGGAAGCGGGCCCGCACGCGCGAGCCCGCCGGCACCGGTCCGGTGAAGCGCACGCGATTGAGCCCGTAATTGATCCCCATGCGCACGCCCGGGATCTCGACGGCCTCGCGCATCAGGACCGAGAGCAGCGAGAGCGTCAGGAAGCCGTGCGCGACCGTCGTGCGGTAGGGCGACTCCCTTCCGGCGCGCGCGCGATCGACGTGGATCCATTGGTCGTCGCCGCTCGCGGCCGCAAACGCGTCGATGCGCTCCTGGCTCACCGCGAGCCAGTCGCTTACCGCGACCTCCTTGCCTACCCAATCCTTGAGCCTGGCGATGCCGGGGATTACGATCTTGGCCATTGTCGTGACGCGCATCGACGGGGCGCTATCTTATCTCGAAGGATCGCCATGGCGCGCACCGGCACCTGATCATGCTGCTCGCGGACCTGATTGCCGCCTCCGGCCGCGTCGCCGCGACGCGCAGCCGCCTCGCCAAGATCGACGCGCTCGCGCAGTGTCTGCGCAGGCTCGACCCGGCCGAGGTCGAGCTCGGCGTGGCCTTTCTGAGCGGCGACACGCGCCAAGGGAAAATCGGCGTGGGCTACGCCGCGTTGAGGAGCGCTCTCGAGGCCACGCCGGCGGACCCGCCTCGACTCGCGCTCGCGCACGTCGACGAAGCGTTGCTGCGCATTGCGCAGGTAAAAGGCCGCGGCTCGGCCGGCGAACGCGAGCGCCTGCTCGTCGGGCTCTTCTCCCGCGCGACGCGATCCGAGCAGGACTTTCTGGCGCGCCTGCTCGCGGGCGAACTGCGCCAGGGCGCGCTCGAAGGGATCATGCAAGAGGCGATCGCCCGGGCATTCAGCCTGCCGGTCGCGCGGGTGCGCGCGGCGGCGATGCGGGCGGGCGGCCTGCCGGCGGTCGCGCAAGCCGCGCTCGCCGGGGGCGAAGCGGGGCTCGCGCGATTCGCGCTCACGGTGTTTCAGCCCGTTCAGCCGATGCTCGCGCAGGGTGCCGGGAACGTCGCCGACGCGCTCGAGCGCCTGGCCGGCGCGGCGTTCGAATGGAAGCTCGACGGCGCGCGCGTGCAGGCGCACAAGTCGGGCGGCGAGATCCGCGTCTACACCCGGAGCCTCAACGAAGTCACCGCGGCGGTGCCGGAGGTCGTCTCCGCGTTGCGCGACTCCCCGGCGCGCGAGCTGGTCGTCGACGGCGAGACCATCGCGTTGAAGCCCGACGGCACGCCTTATCCCTTCCAGGAGACCATGCGCCGCTTCGGGCGCAAGCTCGACGTGGAGGCGCTGCGCGCGACGCGCCCCTTGAGCGTCTATTTCTTCGATTGCCTGTTCGCCGAGGGCGAAGATCTCACCCCGAGGCCCGCGGGCGAGCGCTTCGACGCCCTCGCGCGCTTCGTGCCCGCGAGCCTGATCATCCCGCGCCTGGTGACGGGCGACCGCGCCGCGGCGCAGGCCTTCCACGACGAAGCGCTCGCCCGCGGTCACGAAGGGATCATGGCGAAGTCGCTCGCCGCGCCCTACGAGGCGGGGAGCCGCGGCTCGGGTTGGCTGAAGATCAAGACCGCGCTCACTCTCGACCTCGTGGTCATCGCAGTCGAGTGGGGCAGCGGGCGACGCAAGGGCTGGCTGTCCAACCTCCACCTCGGGGCGCTCGACTCCGCCACCGGCGGCTTCGTCATGCTCGGCAAGACCTTCAAGGGCATGACCGACAAGATGCTCGCCTGGCAGACCGAGCGCCTACTCGGGCTCGAGACCTCGCGCGAATGCCACGTCGTGCGCGTGCGGCCCGAGCTCGTCGTCGAGATCGCGTTCAACGAGATACAGGCGAGCCCGACCTATCCGGGCGGATTCGCCCTGCGCTTTGCGCGCGTGAAGCGCTACCGCGAGGACAAGAGCGCCGCCGAAGCGGATACGATCGAAATGGTGCGCGCCCTGTACCGGAGCCAGTCGCGCCGGTAGAGGCGCGAGCGGTATCCCGGCGGCTATCCCAGCAGCCGACCCAGCCAGCTCCTCTTCGCCGGGCGCGGCTTCCTCTCGAGCTCGGGGGGAGGCCGGCTGAAATCGGCCTCGTCCCGCCTGATGCGGCTGAAATCCTTGTTGGCCAGCGGATCGCTCCAGGCGGCGTCCTGCAGTCTCTGCTGCGCCGCCTCCGCGTTGGCGAGCATCTTGTTGAAAGTCTCCCAGAAGGGCTGGCCGGTGATCCCGCTAGCGACGATGGCGCGCTTGACCACGCGAAGCTCCGCGAGAAACAGAATCTCCTCGGCCACGTCCCACGGCAGCCCCTGCCGCTTCCCGTCGCGGGAGTCCATCATCAGATGCGAAGTGAAGGCGTCGAACTCCGGGTGCGTCCACAACAGGCACACCCTCTTGCTGATGTGCGGCAGCCTTTCCAGCGCGCACGTGTCGGCCGCGCGCGTGCCCGAAGGCCTGCTCGCTCTGTCGATGTTCAATTGACCCTCCCTGGATCAGGAACCCCCGGAACCGGCGTAGTGTAGCGCATGCACGACGCCGGCTCCATCGGGTCCGGGACCGCCGCTGCGGGCCGGAGTGAACCCGTTGCCTCCGAGTTGCATTGGTGCCCTGCATCGTTCTAGCATGACTGGACGATGACCCTCGAGGATCCGGACGACCACCCGATGACCGTACGAAGCCTCGCCGGGAGCGTGAGCTGCCTGGTCCTTGTTCTGGCTGCGTCGACCGCAAGCGGAGCCCAAGGCATACAGGTGGTGGACGCCTGGTCCCGGCCGACGCCTCCCGGAATCGATGTGGGCGTCGCCTACTTCACGATCCGCAACGCCGGGAAGAGCGATCGCCTGCTTCGCGTGTCCTCGCCCGTCGCCAAGAGGGCGGAACTGCACGTGAGCTCGATGAAGAACGGGATCACGAGGATGGAGCCTCTGAGCGCCGTCGTTATCGGGAGCGGAGGCTCTGCGTCGTTCGAACCCAACGGCAGGCACGTGATGCTGGTGGGGCTGAAGCGGCCGCTCAAGCAAGGCGATGCCTTTCCGCTGTTCCTGACTTTCGCGAAGGCGGGGCGGGTCGCGGTCCAGGTGCGCGTCGGGGAGATGAGCGACGCGGGCACGGGCGAAGGAATGGACTACTCCCGCCCGGGCGCCTTTCCGCGATAGACCGGCCGCCCAGCCCGCCCGACCCGGGTTCACGATCTTGAGCCGCACGCAAGTCGTTGCCGTGGCCGCCGTCGCGATCGGCGCGGGCCTGCTCCTGGGTATTCTCTGGCGATCGGACGAAACGCCCAGGATCGCCGGCTTCGTCTATCCCGAGCCGAAGGTGATTTCGCCGTTCAAGCTCGACGCGTCCAATGGAAAGCCGCTCGACCTGGACGCGCTGAAGGGCAAGTGGTCGTTCATGTACTTCGGTTACACGTACTGCCCCGACGCGTGCCCGACGACCCTCGCCGAGCTGAGCCGCGCGCAGAAGCTGCTGGAGGACGCGGGAATGGACGCCGACAATCAATACTTCTTCGTTTCGGTGGACTCGCAGCGCGATACGCCGCAGCGGCTCGCGCAATACGTCGAATACTTCAACAAGAAATTCGTGGGCGCCACGGGCGGCGACGAGGCACTGACCAATTTCACCCGGCAGGTGGGCGTGCTCTATTCCTTCCCTCAGGGAAGGAAGGGGAAGAATTACGAAGTGGACCACTCGTCGACGGTGGCGCTTTTCGATCCGAGCGCACGCCTGCACGCCGTGTTCACCTCGCCGCAGAAGGCCGAGGGA
>DASSJA010000282.1:0-2846 GCA_035691445.1 Burkholderiales bacterium
GGGCCGGTGTACGACCAGTCGATCGGTTCACCCGGCGTCCACAGGAAGAGGATCAATGTCGCGAGCGAGCCCGCCGTCGTCAGGGCCGTGCACAGCCACAGACCAGGCACACCGAGCGGCACGCGGAATGGCCGGCGTCTCGCCGGATCGATCTGCCGCAGTCGGATCACGGCCGGGAACATCCAGAGGTACGGCAGCAGGAAGATCGCCGACGAGGCTGCGAAGATAGCGAAGTAGAGGTTGTCCTGTGAGGTGATGAAGATCCCGGTGACAAGCAGCACGACCGTCGCGATGAGACCGGTGAGGACCAGCGCCCACACTGGGCTGCCTCGCCGGTTCTCGCGACCGAGAATCGCGGGAAGCTCACCGGCCGCCGCGGCTTCTGCAGCCGCCTTGTTCGCTCCAAGCGCCCAGGTGACCATGTTGCCGAAGTAGGTCGCCATCACGCCCAGGGAGAGCAGCCACACGAACCCGGACAGATTGCCGAAGATCACCTTGAAGGTCTCGACGAGCCCCTCGGTGAGGCCGATCTGCGCGACGGGCATTGCCAGCAGCATCCCCACCGTACCCGCGACATAGAGCGCGGCCACGACGAAACCCGAAATCAGGATGGCGCGCGGCATGTTCCGCTCCGGATCCTTCATCTCACCCGACATCGACGACACCAGCTCGAAGCCGAGCAGCTGATAGACGAGGACAGGCAGGAAGGTCTTCGCGATGCCGAAGTGCGGAAGCATGTTGCCGCCGGAGAAGCTGTTGGCGGCCCCGTGACGGATCGCGAAGACAACCGATCCAATGACCAGTGCGAGGATGATGATCGCTTTGAGCGCTGCGCTCGCACCCGTCACCTTCGCGCTGACGTCCAACGTCAGAGCGCACACCAGCACCGTCACCCAGACCAGAGCGATCGCGACCAATGACTGCTCGAACACGGACGCGCTCGACCAGAACAGCGCGACCATCACGCCGGTGAACAGAAGATAGACCGACGGCATCCACATGCCGACGTTGACCCAGTACCAGTAGGTCGTCCGTGCCGCCATCTTGCGGCCGAATGCGCGCAGCACCCAGGCGTAGATGCCGCCCTGTTCCGGGTACGTCGTCGACAGCTCGGCGATCACGAGGGCGCTCGGGACGAAGAAGAACACGATCGCTATGGCCCACCATCCGATGCTCGAAACGCCGATGCTGGCGGTGGCAGTCAGCTGATCGACCACGAGGATTGCCGATATTGAGAACAGCGTCACGTCGAGCAGACGCAGCACTCGCTTCCGCTCCGTTGTGGAACCTTCGCGATTCTTGACTGGCGCGACGGTGGCCATTACCTCTCACCTCTTTCCTGCGGTATTAGTGGTGCGAGGAGTGCCTGCGCCTCGCTTGCGTAACGGGCTCGCAACTCCTGCGACGGTGCCGGACCAAGCCGTGGATAGGTCAACCAGGCGAGGAGCGCCTTCTCGGTATGCAGGCGGTTCTCGGCCTGGTCGAACACGATCGACTGCAGAGAATCGATGACCTCATCGGTTACCTCCACGCCTCTGGAGGCCGGCAGGCAGTGCATGAACTTCGCCTGGCTGGGCGCGAGGCGCATCATCTGCGCGTTGACCTGGTAGCGCGGCATGAACGCGGCCCTGCGTTCGGGAATCTCCTGCTCCTGATCGACCCACCACCACAGGTCCGTGTAGACAAAGTCAGCGCATGAAACCGCCTGTTCAACCTCGTCGGTGACGGCAACCGACCCTGAGCCGGCATCGGCGATGTTGCGCTCCGCGAGGGATATCCACTCCGCCGGTGATTGATACGCAAGCGGGGCAGCGTGCACGAAGTGCATGCCGAACTTGGTGGTGATGTGCATCGTCGAGGAGCAGACGTTGGTGCGATCGCCGACGAAGACCACTCTGCAGTCCTCGAGTCTCTTGCCCGGGGGCAGGTGCTCCATCATCGTGAAGAGATCGCAGACCGCCTGGGTCGGGTGGTTGTAATCCGAGAGGCCGTTGATCACAGGGACGCTGGCATACCGCGCCAGATCAACCACCGTCTGATGCTTGAGGACGCGGGCCTCGATCACATCGCACATGCGAGAGAGCACCTTCGCCGTGTCGCCGAGCGACTCACGGACTCCGAGATGGATCTCACCGGGCTTCAGGTACAGCGCGTGCCCACCAAGCTTGACCATCGCCACCTCGAACGACACGCGCGTGCGTGTGGACGGTTCCTCGAAGATCATGCCCAGCGACCGGCGCGGTAGCAGCTCGGGAACACAGCCGGCGAAATCAGCCTGCTTCAACACCTTGACGATCTCGAGTAGCTCTGCGAGCTGCGATCGCGAACAATCATTGGTGTCCAAGAAGTCCTTGGGAACCCACGATTCGTCGCGTCTGGAATTAGCCATCGCCCCAGCCAACGTTTCCATCGGAAACCTCCGATCGAAGGAACTACCTGCTTTTCGAGGCTATTGGCCGGTTGATGGAGCGCCCTCGGCGAGGCCACCGATCATGAGCCCGGGAAACCACGTATCCGCGACGGCGCGAGCGTCGAGGCGATCAGGGCGAGGGCGGCCGCGGCCCTCGTGCTGGAATGCCCGAGTCGAAGCAGCTCCGGCGGTGACGCAACCTGCAGGTATCACCAGTTTTCGCCTTGCGTGTCCTGCGGCCGCCAGGCGAAGGGCGCGCGGACGCGAGGGCGACACGCCGCCCGCGGTAGCCGCGACGCACCGACCTGGAGAACCTGCGCCCTACGACACCGTCCACTTCTCGCGCGCCAGCATGAATCCGTGGCCGGCCCGGTTGGCGCACTCGAGGCCGGTGAGCTTCGAGCGGCAGGTGAACTCGTCAGTCCCCCATGTCCAG
>DASSJA010000283.1:0-2133 GCA_035691445.1 Burkholderiales bacterium
GATGGTGAACTTGAGCTTGCGCTCGCGCGCGGTCGCGATGAGCTCGTCGGCTTCCGCGAGGTCGAGCGCGATCGGCTTCTCGAGGAACACGTGCTTGCCGGCGGAAAGGAAGTCCTTCGCGATCGGGTAGTGCGTGCTCTCGGGCGTCGCCGAGATGTAGACCGCCTCGAGGTCCTTTTCCAGCAGCTCTCGATAATCAGCCGTTGCGCTGGCGGGCTTCAATTTGCCGGACAGCTCGGCCAGCCGGTCGGCTCGGATCTCCGAGATATGCAAGCTTTTCACGAGCGGATGCGCGGCGAGCGTCTCGGCACGGATCCCTCCGCACCAGCCGGTGCCCACCACAGCGACGGAGATCGGTTTCACGCTTTCGCTTTCTGCATGAATTCAGGGCGCAAGGCTTTCGACCAGTCGGGAATCTGCTTGATCTTCTTCTCGCGCAGCAGCGTCTCGGCCTGCTCCTGCATGTACTGGCGCAGGTTCGCCGGGAAGGTCGGATTGACCTCCACCGCACCGAGCGCCTTCTCGAAGGTGCCCTGCGACATCTGGTAGCCCTTCGACTTGTAGTACCCGTAGATGCTGTCCGAGACCTTCTTCTTGTCGTTCTTGAAATCGTCGGCGACCGCGAGCCAGGCCTTGAGGTACTTCACGGTCTCGTCGGGATGCGCCTGGACGAAGTCCGGGGTGGCCGCCATGAACACGGGCATGTGATCGACGTCCCAGTAGTTCATCACCGTGTTCGCCAGCCCCTCGGCCTCGGCGATCGCGTTGTAGGGCTCGACGTTGATCATCGCATCGACCGTCTTCGCCGCCATGGCGGCGACCATGTCGTTCACGTTCATGCGCACCTGCTGCCAGTCCCCCGTCTTCAGCCCGTGCCTGGGGGCGATCACGTCGGTGAACACGGCGCTGACCGACGAGCCGACCTGGTCGGCGACCTTTTTGCCGCGCAGGTCCTCGACGCGCTTGATGCCGAGCTCCTTGCGCGCCATGACGCGCACGGTCTTGCCCACCTCCTCGATCTGCGCGATGGCGACGAGGCCGCCCCGGGCATGGCCGAGGATGAACGACGGGCCGGCATACGTGCCGAGGTCGACCTGGCGGCCGACCATCTGCTGCATGGTGAGGTTGCCCGAAGGCACGGCGAACTCCTCGAACTTCAGCCCCTGCTTCTCGGGCGCGCCGGAGCGCAGGAAGTAGTAGGTCGCCATGCCCCACATGTTGGTCTGGTACCCCTGCCTGATCACGGCTTGCTGCGCCGCGGCCGAACGCCAGGCGGCGCCGAGTGGAACCGCGGCGGCCACGGCCAAAAAGTCCCGCCGTTTCATGCCTCCTCCTGTCGGGTGAGATGCGAAAGCAGCTCTCGCTGGTGCTCGAGGAATTCTACGCTGAGCGGGTCGCGCGGCCGGGACAGGCGGATCGAAACGACCGCCTTCACGCGGCCCGGATGGGGGCTCATCACCACCACGCGGTCGGCGAGGTACACCGCCTCCGCGACGTTGTGCGTCACGTAGATCACCGTCTTCCTCGTCTCCCGCCAAACCTCCGCGAGCAGGCGCTGCATCTCCTCGCGCGTCATCGCGTCGAGCGCGGCGAAGGGCTCGTCCATGAGCAGCACGCCGGGGTTGTAGGCGAGCGCACGGGCGATCGCTACGCGCTGCTGCATCCCGCCGGAGAGGTGGTGCGGATACGCGTGCGCGAATTTCTCGAGCCGCACCAGCCGCAGCTGCTCGAGCGCGATCTTCTCCCGCTCCGCGCGCGCCACCCCCTTCATCTCCAGCCCGAACGCGACGTTCTGCAGCGCGGTGCGCCACGGAAAGAGCTGCGCGAAGTCCTGGAACACGATGCCGCGGTCGAGCCCCTGTCCGCTCACCGGCTTGCCGCCGATGCGGATGTCGCCCGCCGAAGGCGCGAGGAAGCCGGCGATCATGTTGAGCAGCGTCGTCTTGCCGCAGCCGCTCGGCCCCACCAGGCAGATGAACTCGGAGGGCGACGCGCCGAAGCTCGCGCCGCGCACCGCTTCGACCTTGCCCGCCGGGGTGTCGTAGGAAAGGGAAACCTCCCGGACTTCGATCGGGCTCATTTCGCGCGAGTTCGGGCTCCGTCCCCGAATTTCATGTCTTGGCGGTCCGCAGC
>DASSJA010000284.1:0-7652 GCA_035691445.1 Burkholderiales bacterium
GTCGTACGACGGAACGAAGTGGCTCCACAGCACGATCTTCAACTCCTTGTCCGCCGCTACCGCGTTGCGGACAAAGAAAAACGGCATCGTCAGCGCGGTCGCGCCGGCGCCGGCCTCCCGCAGGAACTTGCGCCGCGAGGCGACGACGCCTCCGTCCCGCGCAGCGACTTTCGACTTGGATTTTGCCATGGCCTATCCCTCCTCCTGTATGCAATCGAAGTGTCTCCCGCCGATCTTGATCGGCGCCTCGGCGCGCCCGAAGGTGAGGATCGGCGGCGCGAGCAGACCGGCAGCGCCGACGGCCGGCGCCGCTTTTATTACACTACGACGATCGACGCTTCCCATATCTCATCTCCTCTCGCGATTCGGACAGTTGACGGGCGCCGCGTCTTGCCGGACGCTTTGCCCCAGGCTCATTGCTCCAGGGAGGCGACGACGCGACGAAATTGGATTTGTACAAATCATTTGTTCAAATATATTTTACCCATAAAACGTCCGGGCCGCGTGCCGGACATCGAATGAAAGGGAGATGATGCATCGCACCAAGACCGGCTTACATCGATCGGGGCGCGCCCAGGCGCGGCACCGGCAGGTGGCTCTCCACGTGCTCATGCAATTCCGACAGGCCGCCAACTCCGCCAAGCAGCACTTCCGATGGGTCGGCGACCAGTGCGGGATCAGCGGGGTGCATGTATGGGCCCTCTGGGAGCTCGGCGAGGCGCCGGGCGCGCGGGTGTCGGATCTCGCCAGGGCCCTGGCGATCCACCAGTCGACCGCCAGCAACCTGCTCGAGAAGCTCAAGCGGGAGGGCCTGGTGCGTCGCGAGCGCGGCCGCGGCGACCAGCGCGTCGCCCGCCTACACGTCACCCCGGCCGGAGCAGCGCTGCTCAAGCGCGCGCCCACGCCGGTCCGCGCCATGCTCCTCGAGGCCTTGTACCGCATGCCGGAGCCGGCCCTCAGGCGGCTGGCACGGCTGCTGGGGGATTTGCTCCGTCGCATGAAAGTCGACCGGAGCGCGTCCCGGAAACCGCTCTCCGACTAGTAGAATGGCGGACCTGAGGAGGAGTCCTTGCCCGCGCCCGCGTCGATCGACGCTGCCAAGCATCTGCTGCACCTCGTCGGGGCGATCCTGCTGGCCGGGATCGTCGCGAGCCTGCTCGCGCGACGGATCAAGGTGCCTGACGTCGCGGTGTTCCTCCTGACCGGCATGCTCCTCGGTCCCGCGGCGCTGGGCGTCGTCGATATCCGCGCCGATTCGACGGCCAACCAGCTCCTCCTCATCTTCGGCTCCTGCTACATCCTCTTCGACGGCGGGGCGTCGCTGCGCCTGCGCGTGCTTAAGGAAGTCTGGATCACGATCGCGGTGCTTGCAACGCTCGGTGTTCTGCTGACGGCTGCGATCACCGCCGCGGCGGCCCACTGGATCCTGGGGCTCCCCGTGATCACGGCGTTTCTGCTCGGAGCCGCGATCGCCTCGACCGACCCGGCGACGCTCGTGCCGATTTTCCGGCAGATCCGGATCCGCGAGCGGGTCGCGCAGACGGTGATGAGCGAATCGGCGTTCAACGACGCAACCGGGGCGATACTGACCTTCGCGACGCTCGCCGTCGCGATGGGCAGCGGCGAGTTTTCCATCTCTGCGTCGCTCGTCGACCTGTTCAGACAATCGGCGATCGGGATCGGCGCCGGCGCGGTGCTCGGCTATCTTGCCGCGCTTCTCATCGCCCATGAGCGCCTTGCGTTTCTGGCCGAATATGCACCCGTGGTGAGCCTGGTGGCGGTGATCGCCTCCTATCTCGCCGCCGACGACCTGCAGGCGAGCGGCTTCATGGCGGTGTTCGTTTTCGGCATCGCGATCGGGAACAAGGACGTCCTCGGTTTCAGGATGCGCGAGGCCGAGGAGCGCCGGCTGGAGGAGTTCGTTTCGACCACGGCGCTCCTCATGCGGATGTTCATTTTCATCCTGCTCGGGGCCCAGGTGGATTTTGCCCTGATGCAGCGCTACCTGGTGCCCGGGGTAACCGTGGTGCTCGCTTTCATGCTCGTCGCGCGGCCCGTCGCGGTGTTCCTGTGCGCGCTCCCGGACCGCCGGGCGAAATGGAGCTTCAAGGAGATGCTGTTCATGTGCTGGACGCGCGAAACCGGGGTGATTCCGGCCGCGCTCGCGGGGCTGTTGCTCGGTATGCACGCCCCCGGAGCCGATGCGGTCGCCTCGGTGACTTTCATCGCCATTTTGATGACGATCCTCATCCAAGCGCCCACGACGCGCAGGCTTGCGCACGCGCTGGGTCTGCTGCAGGATTGAGTCCGCGTTCGCGCGCGGAACGCGCTCGACAAGGGGCGGTCGAAGGAAGTTGCGCCGCAGCGCCAGAAGCGCCGCACCCGGGGGACGGGAGGACCTCGGGATGACGAAAGGAGCGGACCATGAGACTGTCTCTCCGATTCATTCTTCCCCTGGCGATCACGCTCGCCGCGATCGCGTACGCGGTCGTCCCGCTCGTCGACAGGCTGACCCTGCAGTGGTTCGTGCGGGATCTCGACATACGAACGTCCCTCATCACGAGAACCATTCAGGAGCCCTTGAGCCCTCTGGTGCGCGAAGGCTCGCGCATCAAGGTTCTGCGGTACTTCGACAGACTCATCCAGGACGAGCGCCTGTTCGCCGTGGGCTTCTGCAGTCCGGAGGGCAAGCTGCTTTACAAGACGATCACGTTTCCGGCGTCTCTGGGCTGCGCGATCGAGCCGGCCGGCGCCGAAGGGGACGAGGGCCAGGTGGTGAATCTCTCCCGCGGGCCGGTGCACGTGAGCAATAACGCGCTCGAAGCCGACGGCAAGGTCTACGGCCGCCTGGTGCTGGTGCACGACATGAGCTTCGTGCAGCGTCGCAGCGACGACACCAAGAAATACGTCTTCTACCTGTTCGCCGCGATGGCGGCGATCGTCTCCCTGGTGACGGTCGTGATCGCCGAAGTGAGCTGGCGCGGCTGGGTCGCGGGCCTGAAGGCGGTGATCCGCGGCGAGACCTTCGGCTTCGGCGAGGCGAAGGTGCGAATTCCCGAGCTGCGGCCGGTGGCGCGCGATCTGCGCGCGCTGATCAAGGAGCTCGAATCGGAGCGCAAGGCGCGGGACGAAAGCCAGATCAACTGGTCCGCCGAAACGCTTCGGGCGATCCTGCGAAACGACCTAAAGGGCGAGGAAGTCCTGATCGTCTCGAACCGCGAGCCCTACATCCACGTGCACCGCGACAAACGCATCGAAGTCCAGCGTCCCGCGAGCGGGCTGGTCACCGCCCTGGAGCCCGTGATGCGCGCCTGCTCGGGGACCTGGATTGCGCACGGCGGGGGCAGCGCCGATCGGGAGACGGTGGACGCGACGGACCATATCCACGTTCCGCCCGAGCGCCCGGCCTACCGTATCCGGCGCGTGTGGCTGTCGCAGGAGGAGGAAGCCGGGTACTACTACGGGTTCTCCAACAGCGGGCTGTGGCCGCTTTGCCACATCGCGCACACGCGGCCGGTGTTCCGCACCGCCGACTGGAACGCCTACGTCACGGTCAACCGCCGCTTCGCCGACGCGGTGGTAAACGAGGCGAAGACCGAGGACCCCATCGTCCTCGTCCAGGACTACCACTTCGCGCTGCTGCCGCGCATGATCCGCGAGCGCATCCCCGCCGCGACGGTGATCTCGTTCTGGCACATTCCCTGGCCGAACGCGGAAGCCTTCGGGATATGCCCCTGGCGCGAGGAGCTGATCGACGGCATCCTGGGCAGCAGCATCCTCGGATTCCACACGCAGTTCCACTGCAACAACTTCATCGACACGGTGGACCGCTACGTGGAGGCGCGCATCGACCGCGAGAGCTTCACGGTTTCCTACGGCGGCGACCAGACCGCCGTGCGCCGCTATCCGATCTCCATCGAATGGCCGCTCTCCTCCAAGACCATGCAGAAGCCCGTTGCGCAGTGCCGGGCCCGGGTCCGCGAGGACAACGGGCTCGCGCCCGATACCGTGATCGGCGTCGGCGTCGACCGGCTCGACTACACCAAGGGGATACTCGAGCGCTTCCTCGCGGTCGAGCGCCTGCTCGAAGTCGATCCCCTGTGGATCGGCAAGTTCGTGTTCGTGCAGATCGCCGCGCCCTCGCGCTCAAGCATCGACGAGTACCAGGACTTCGACACGCGGGTGCGCGCGCTAGCCCGCCGCATCAACGAGCGGTTTTCGGGCAAGGGCCACCTCCCGATTCTGCTCAAGGTCGAGCATCACGACCCCGACGAGGTCTACGAGTACTATCGGGCGGCGGACGTCTGTTTCGTCAGCAGCCTGCACGACGGAATGAACCTCGTGGCCAAGGAATTCGTCGCTTCGCGCGACGACGAGCGCGGAGTGCTCATCCTCAGCCAGTTCACGGGCGCGTCGCGCGAGCTGCCTGAAGCGCTGATCGTCAACCCGTACGACATCGACCAGTGCGCGGCCGCGCTCCGGGCTGCGCTCATGATGCCGCCGGCCGAGCAGCGCGACCGGATGCGCAGCATGCGCGGCCTGGTCGAGGATTTCAACGTCTACCGCTGGGCCGGGCGCATGCTGCTCGACGCGGGCCAGATGCGCATGCGCAGCCGGCTGCTTTCGCGCACCCGGGAGCGCAAGCCCCTCGCCGTGCGCGCCGTCTGATCGCGAGACCCGATGCAGTTTCCGAAATCGCGAAATCCGGGCGCCCCGATGCTCTCCAGGGAAAGCGGATTCTTCCTCGACCTGGACGGGACGCTGCTCGACATCGCCGATCATCCCGGCACGGTCCACATCGACGGCCAGCTCCTGCGCCTGCTGAAGGCGCTCCGCGGCGCGGCGGGCGGCGCCATGGCGCTCATCAGCGGGCGCCCGGTCGCCGACATCGACCGCCTGCTCGCCGGTTCCGGATTCTGCGTCGCCGGGCAGCACGGCGCCGAGCGCCGTGATTTTTCCGGCACAATGCACAGGCACGATGTCCCGCGCGCCGCGCTGGAGGAGGCGAGGCGCAGGTTCGGCCTCATGGCGATGAAGCATCCCGCGCTCGTGCTCGAGGACAAAGGCGTCAATCTCGCCCTCCATTTCCGGTCGGCTCCGGAGCTGCGCGGCGAGATGCAGGACGCGGTGCACAGCCTCGCCAGGGAGCTCGGGGGCGAGTTCGAAGTGCAGCTCGGAAAAATGGTGGTCGAGCTGAGGCCGACCGGAAAGGACAAAGGCGTGGCGATCGCGGAGTTCCTCGAGGAGGCGCCGTTTCGCGGGCGTCTGCCGGTGTTCGTCGGCGACGACCTGACCGATGAATTCGGCTTCGCGCTGATCAACCGCGTGGGCGGCCACTCGGTGAAAGTCGGCGAGGGCGAATCCGCGGCGCGCTGGCGGCTCCCGGATTCGGCCGCCGTCCGGGCCTGGCTCGCGGACTTCGTGGCGCGTTTCGGAGAAGGAGCGTGAGCAGCCTCGACCTCGCCCTGATAGGGAATTCCAGCGTCGCGGCCCTCCTCGACGCACAGGGGCGCGTGGTCTGGTCGTGCCTGCCCCGCTTCGACAGCGACCCGGCGTTTTGCGCGCTGCTGCGCACGGAAGACGGTCCGCAAGACCGCGGAGGCCTTTTCGAAGTGGAGCTCGCCGATCTCGAGCGCTCCGAGCAGTCCTACATCGCGCACACGCCCATCCTGAAGACCCGCCTCTACGACCGGCATGGAGGCGGAGTCGAGATCACCGATTTCGCGCCTCGATTCCGGCAGTTCGGCAGGCTGTTCTGCCCGGTCATGCTGATGCGGCAGATCCGCCCGATCGCGGGCAGCCCGCGGATCCGCGTGCGCATCCGGCCGCTGTGCGAGTACGGGGCGCGCCGGCCCGCGATCACCTGGGGCAGCAACCACGTGCGCTACGTGATGCCGGACATGGACCTGCGGTTGACGACCGACCTTTCGGTCACCGCGATCCTCGAGGAGACATCGGTCGTTCTGCGTGAGCCGGCTTCGCTGGTGCTGGGGCCGGACGAAACGCTGCACGCGTCGGCCGGAGAGACGTTCCGCAGATTTCTCGACGATACGGCGGCGTACTGGCGCGACTGGGTGCGCGGCCTGGCGATCTCGTTCGAGTGGCAGGAGCAGATCATCCGCGCCGCGATCACGCTGAAGCTCAACGCCTACGAGGACACCGGGGCGATCATCGCGGCCGTCACCACGTCGATTCCGGAGTCGCGCGGGAGCAGGCGAAACTGGGACTACCGCTACTGCTGGCTTCGCGACGCCTACTTCGTCGTCAACGCGCTCAACCGCCTGAACGCCACCAGCACGATGGAGCGCTACCTGGATTTCATCATCAATACCGCCGCCTCCGCGAACGGCGCGGATCTGCAGCCCGTGTATTCCGTGACCGGCAAGGCGGGAATCGCCGAGCGCGAAGCCGCGTCGCTTCCCGGATACCGCGGCAGGGGGCCGGTGAGGATAGGCAACCAGGCCTACGCGCAGAACCAGCACGACGTCTACGGCGCCGCCGTGCTCGCAGCCGCGCACGTATTCTTCGACGCGCGGCTTGCGCTGCGGAGCGACCAGGCGCTGTTCCGGCAGCTGGAGCAGCTCGGCGAGCGCGCCGCGGCGCTATTCGACAAGCCCGACGCCGGCCTGTGGGAGCTGCGCGGCACGAAGGCGGTACACACCTTCTCCGCCGTCATGTGCTGGGCCGCATGCGACCGCCTCGCGAAAATCGCCGCGCACATCGCCCTCGAGGACCGTGCGCGCGACTGGCGGTCGCGCGCCGACGCGATGCACGCTGCGATCACCGAGCGCGCCTGGAACGACAAGCGAAAGACCTTCGCCGCGACTTTCGGCGGCGAGCATGTGGACGCGAGCCTGCTGCTCCTGCACGAGCTCGACTTCCTGCGCGCCGAGGATCCGCGCTTCGCGTCCACGGTGCGGGCCGTGGAGCAGGACCTGCGGCGCGGCGATTTCGTGTTCCGCTACAGCCAGCCCGACGATTTCGGAGTGCCGGAGAACGCGTTCGCCGTGTGCACCTTCTGGTATGTGGACGCGCTCGCATCGCTCGGCCGCTCCGAGGAAGCGCGGGCGCTTTTCGACGGACTGATCGCGCGCTGCAACCAGCACGGCCTGCTCTCGGAGCACATCGAGCCGGGGACGGGCGAGCTGTGGGGCAACTTTCCGCAGACCTACAGCATGGTGGGTCTGATCAATTCCGCCATGAGGCTCAGCATTTCCTGGGACCAGGCCTTCTGAGTCGCGCTCCGCCTCCATGATCCGCATCGGGGTGGACATCGGCGGCACCAAGATGGAAATCGCCGCCCTGAGCGAGTCCGGGGCGGAGATCCTGCGGCGCCGCACCGACGCGCCGCGCGGCGCGTATCCCGACGCGATCCGGGCGCTCGCCGATGCCGTGCTCGACGCCGAGCGGGCCGTCGGCGCGCGCTGCACCGTGGGGATCGGCACGCCCGGGGCGGTGTCGGCGAAAACCGGGGTCTTGAAAAACGCCTATGCGAGCGTGCTCAATCGCATGCCGCTGAAGCCCGATCTGGAAAAGCTGCTCGCGCGCGAGCTGCGGTTCGCCAACGATGCCGATTGCTTCGCGCTTTCGGAGGCGGCCGACGGCGCGGCGCAGGGTGCGGGGGTGGTCTTCGGCGTGATCCTGGGAACGGG
>DASSJA010000285.1:0-2475 GCA_035691445.1 Burkholderiales bacterium
AAGGAAGCTCAGGGAATAGCGGCGGCTAGCCGCGGCGTTTGTGGTAGGTCGGCCGTCGCGGCGACGAGGGCGCCGGGGCCGCTTCGTCCTTGTAGCGGAAGCTGATGCGCGCGCGCGTCAGGTCGTAGGGCGACATCTCGAGCGCGACCTTGTCGCCGGCGAGCACGCGGATGCGGTACTTGCGCACCTTGCCCGAGGCGTAGGCGAGCACGCTCGCGCCGTTCGAGAGCAGGACGCGGAACTGGGTGTTCGGCAGCAGCTCCTGCACGACGCCGTCCATGGTGAGCATCTCTTCCTTGCTCATGGCGCCTTCCTGCCGCGCTGCTTGGGGCGGCCGCCGAGGATGTGGTCGCAGAGCGCCACGACCTCGGTCTCCTTGCGGCCTTCCGCGTTCGCGCGGAGCGAGCGGAGATCCGCGGTGGAAAGCTTGTCGAGCTGCTCGCGCGTCCAGTTGACGATCCGCCCGCGCGGCAGCATCGGTGCGTCATTGCGTTCGTTCTTCATGCATCTCCTAGGAGTGGAAAATAAAAAGCCCGGTCGCCCCGGGCTTTCGTCGCCGGTGGGGGCGCTCAGCACAGCCGCAGGTTCGCGGCGCGCGGTCCCTTGGGGCTCTGCTCCAGGTCGTACTGCACCTTGTCGTTCTCCTTGAGCGTCTTGAAGCCGCCGCCCTGGATGGCGGAGAAGTGCACGAACACGTCCTTGCTGCCGTCGTCAGGGGTGATGTAGCCGAAGCCCTTGGCGTCGTTGAACCACTTGACCTTGCCGGTGCTCATGTCGGGTCCTCTCGCTCAGAGCGGCTTGATGTTGGTCGCGGCCGGGCCCTTGGGGCCCTGCGTGACGTCGAACGAGACCTTCTGCGCTTCCTTCAGCGACTTGAAGCCCTGCATCTGGATCGACGAATGGTGCGCGAACAGGTCCTTGCCGCCGTCGTCCGGCGTGATGAACCCGAAGCCCTTGGAGTCGTTGAACCACTTAACGGTACCGGTAGCCATGCTCACTTCCTTCTTGGTGCGGGACGAAACCGGCCCCGCGTCACGGGCATGATGATCAAGGAAGGAACTGAACGGCCACTTCGGCACCGCTTGCGCGGCGAGGGAGGGACGGCGCACTTCACTGCTTGAAGATCACTGCGAGCGGATTGTACCACGGCTTGACATGCAGGCACCTGCTTGCCTATTATCAGGCAAGCCGATACTTGCCTTTCGCCCCGATGACCGCCCCGCTTCGCGACACCGACCTGCTTTTCAAGGCGCTGGCCGATCCCAGCCGGCGGAAGCTGCTCGACCTGCTGCACGCCAACGACGGCCAGACGCTGAACGAGCTCTGCCAGCACCTGGACATGACGCGGCAGGCGGTGACGCAGCACCTCGACGTGCTGGAGGCGGCGAACCTCGTCGCCACGGCGCGCCGCGGCCGCGAAAAGCTGCATTTCCTGAATCCCGTGCCGCTGCAGGAGATCTACGACCGCTGGATCGCCAAGTTCGAAAGGCCGCGCCTGAAGGCGCTCACCGACTTGAAACGACGACTGGAGAAAGCCAATGGCTAAATCGACCTTTGTCTACGTGACCTACATCCGCACCACGCCGGAGAAGCTGTGGACGGCGCTCACCGATCCCGAGTTCCACAAGCAGTACTGGTTCGGCTGCCACTGCGAAAGCCGGTGGACGCCCGGAGCGTCCTGGAAGCTCGTCTACCCCGACGGCCGGATCGCCGACTCGGGTGAGATCGTGGAGGCCGACCGGCCGCGGCGCCTGGTGATCCGCTGGCGCAACGAATGGAAGCCGGAGTTCAAGGCCGAAGGTTGGACGCAGTGCTCGATGGAGCTCGAGCCGAGCGGGCCGGCGGTCAAGCTCTCCATCACCCACAGCATCGAGCGCGATCCCTCGGGCTTCATCGCCGCGGTGTCGGGCGGTTGGCCGAAGATCCTCTCCAACCTCAAGTCGCTGCTCGAGACCGGCTCGATCGCTCTTCCGGAAGCCTATCCCGCCGCCGCCGCGCGATAACCATGAGGAAATTCCTGCTGGCGGCGCTGCTCGCGCTAAGCGCCCCGGCCTTCGCCGGCCAATACGCGTCGGTGAACGGCCTCAAGATGTACTACGAGGTGGAGGGGCACGGACGGCCGCTCGTGCTCCTGCACGCCGCCATGTGCACGATCGAGGTCTGCTTCGGCAAGCTGCGCCCGGCGTTCACGCAAAGCTGGCGCACGATCACGCCAGAGCTGCAGGGACACGGACGCACGGCGGACATCGAGCGCCCGCTCGGCATGGACCAGATGACCGAAGACGTCGCGGCCCTGCTGCGGCAGCTCGAGGTGAAGGACGCCGACTTCTTCGGCTGGAGCATCGGCGGCGGCATCACGCTCCGCCTCGCGATCAAGCATCCCGAGCTCGTGCACAAGGCGGTGGTCTTCGGCGTGCAATACAGCAACGACGGCCTCGCCCCTGGCGTGCTGGAAAGCCTGAAGACCGTCAAGGC
>DASSJA010000286.1:0-3213 GCA_035691445.1 Burkholderiales bacterium
AGATAGAGGTGCCGCTCGAAACGTTCCCGCCCCGGGCCTGACCCTTCGGGCTCCGGAAACGGAGCGGGGCGCCGGAGAGTATCTCCCCGGCGCCCCGCCACCGCGTCTTCCGCTCTTCTAGAGCGACTTCAGGTACTGGACGAGATCGGCCTTTTCCTGCGGCTGCAGTCCGAGTATGAACTGCGCGTTGTAGTGCTCGACCACGTCGGCGAGCGTTGCGAAGCGGCCGTCGTGGAAGAACCCGCCCTTCTGATGCGTCCACAGCCCCGCAAGCGGCGAGGTGCGGTACATATGGGTGGGCGAGCGGTCGGCCTGGAAGGAATCGACCCCGATTTCATCGGGCGAATGCAGATTCCACCCGGGCTCGGTGAAGACCGGCGGGACGTGGCAGGTCGCGCACTTTCCGGGGCCGTCGAACACGGCCTTGCCGCGCTCGGCCGCCGCGGGGTCGAAGCTCCCCACCGGGGGCTGCGGCGCCTTGAGCGAGAGCTGATAGGCATGAAGCGCGGGGAGCTTCGACGTCACGAGGTCGGGCGTGCCGCGGGTATCCCACGCGCCGCTCGCGTGTGACACCGGGTACTGCACCGGATCGTTCAAGCGCGTGTCGAAGAAAGTCCCCGAGCCGTGCATCTCGGTGACCGCGACGTAGGCGTTCCAATACGGCACCGAGCCGAAGCCCGTCCAGGTGTGGAGGTTTACCCCGGCGAGACCGAACGCGGGCGGGATCAGCGTGCCCGCCTGGCCGCCGTCGGGCCGGAAGGCCTTTCCGTCCTTGTCGAGCTCGGCGTCGAACCGGCCGGGACCCCAGCTGTTGAGCACTTTCCTGACCGTGGCCACGTCGATGGTTGTCCCCAGGCCTTTCGTCAACAGGTCGGCGATCGGCTGGAGATTGGGCGCGAGCGAGACGATCAGGCCCACGTTCAGATCGCGGTTGGCCCAGCCGTCCAGGCGCCTGCCGATACCCGGCGCGAAGGAGTTGTCGACCGTCGAGTGGCAGAACGCGCACTGTATGCCCATCGACTTGATGTGGCCGGCGCTGTCGAAAAACCCCGTAACGCCGACGACAGCGTTGAGCTTCAGCAGCGCGAGCGTGGTCGCCGGATCGTCCAGATTGACCTGGCCCGCGGCGATCTGCCGCTTGAGCTGGGCGGGCAGGGCGTCGGAATCCACCTTCAAACCGACCGCGAGGGCCGTCTTCGGGCTCACGCCGGATCCGACGCCTCCGTTTGCCGCGCCGGCTATGGCTTGATGCAGGTGCAGCGTATCGCCCCACCAGGTCTGGTCGCCGAAGGTATCGAAGCGGAAGATCTGCTTGCCTTGCTCCAGCACTTCATCCGCATCGTCGCCTGCCTTCCAATGCTGATCGTCACGGTCCTCGGCGAGAGCGTTTCCGCCGGCGAGGAAAGTAGACTCGGCCACGAAGACGAGCGCACCGAGCAGAAAAACCCCCATAGATAGAATGGATTTATGTCTCATTGGGCCTCCTTTGGTGAGACTGTTGCTCCCTTGGCGTGCGGGCATTGGATGGCGACGGAAGTCGGCGCGTTCCCGCCGCTTCCGACCCTACCAGCAGGAGGGAAATGTTCCGCCGAACTCCGTAGAATGTGCTTCGAGAATTCCGGAACGCGTTCGTCCGGAGCCTCATCGAATCGCTACAGGACAAAACGTGCGCCGCTACACATGAACCCCGTATTCCGATGGATGGGGGGACGCCTGGCTCGCTACCTGGCCACGCCGATCCGCGCCCCCCAGGTCGCGACCTCGACGCTCGAGCAGCTCGGGGCCACGCTCAAACCGGGCGACGTCCTGCTCGTCGAAGGAAACACGCGCGTCAGCACCGCTATCAAATACCTGACCCAATCGACGTGGTCGCACGCGATGTTCTACATCGGCGACGCGCTCGGAGCGCCGCCGCCGGGCGAAGCTCCCAGGGTTCTCATCGAGGCCGACATGGTGCACGGGATACGCGCCGTGCCGCTCTCGGATGTCTCCGGCCTGAATTCCCGCGTCTGCCGGCCGGTCGGTCTGCCGAAGGGCGATCTGCAGAAGGTGATCCAGTTCGCCGTCTCGCACATCGGCGGTCACTACGACCTGAAGAACGTTTTCGACCTCGCGCGCTACCTGATTCCGACTCCGCCCGTTCCGACGCGCTGGCGACGCCGCATGATCGCCTTCGGCAGCGGCGACCCGACGCGCGCGATCTGCTCGACGCTGATCGCCGAGGCGTTCCAGTCGGTGCACTATCCGATCCTGCCCGAGGTCACGTTCGTTCACGACGGTACGCCCGGATGCAACGACTGCTATCACGAAGTCATGCACATCCGCCACTACAGCCTGTTCACGCCGCGCGATTTCGACATC
Organism: Burkholderiales bacterium; assembly: GCA_035691445.1. Lineage (GTDB taxonomy): Bacteria > Pseudomonadota > Gammaproteobacteria > Burkholderiales > SG8-39 > VBDM01. Next base: position 2,362 of record DASSJA010000286.1, read on the forward strand.
TCGCCCTATTTCGAGGTCGTGAAGCCGACCCTCGGGAGGGATTTCGACTATCACCAGATCGTCTGGGCCCAGGAAAGCCAGGCCTGATCCCCGAGGAACGCGCATGGCCAAGTTCGAAACGACGCTGACATCCAAAGAGACCGTTGCCGAGGGCACGATGGCGTTTCACCTGGCCAAACCGGCCGACTTCAAGTTCATCGCCGGCCAGTCCATGAACGTGTCGCTCATCAACCCGCCCGAGACCGACGCCAAGGGCAACGCGCGCACCTTCTCCATCGTCAGCGCGCCGCACGAGGCCGAGCTGGTGGTCGTGACGCGCATGCGCGACACGGCATTCAAGCGCGTGCTCAAGGCGATGCCCGCGGGCGGCCGAGTGAGCCTGCGAGGTCCCGCGGGCAAATTCACCCTCGACGGAGCGGACGTCCGGCCAGCGGTGTTTCTCGCCGGCGGCACCGGTATCACGCCCTTCGTCTCCATGTTGCGCGGCGCCGCCCAGACGCGGCTCGCGCGCGACCTGTGGCTCTTCTACTCGAACAGGCGACCCGAGGACGCGGCCTTCCTCGATGAGCTGGCGGCCCTGCCCAAGCGCCATTCGCGGTGCCACTTCGTCGGAACCATGGTGGAGATGGAGAAATCCAGCCGTCCCTGGAGCGGCGAGAAAGGGTTCCTCGACCGCACCATGCTCGAGCGCCACCTGAAAAGCCTCTCCGCCCGCGTGTACTACATTGCCGGGCCGCCGGGGCTGGTCGAAGCGATGCGGAAAATGCTCACCGATGCCGGAGTCGCGCCGGACGCGATCCGGACCGACGAGTTCTTCGGCTATTAGAGTCGGGAAAGCGCAACTCAGGCGAG
>DASSJA010000287.1:0-3916 GCA_035691445.1 Burkholderiales bacterium
CGGCGCCGGTCTCGGCCACGATCCGGCCAAGACCGGGGAGCCGCAAACGCACCGCAACTACTCCTGGCGCGACTACGGGAACCGGATCGGCGTGTGGCTCTTCTTCGACCTCTGCGACGAGCTGAAGCTTCCCGCGGCGCACAACGCCAACAGCCTGCTGTACGAGTACGCGCCGCAGATCTTCGGCGCCATCCGCCGGCGCGGCGACGAGATCGTCGCCCATGGCCGCACCAATGCGGAGAACCACCGCGGCCTGTGGGAAGCCGACGAGGAGCGCCTCATCCGCGAGGTGACCGAGACCTTCGCGCGCAACGAAGGCAGCGCTCCCGAAGGCTGGATGGGCTCGGGCGCCTACGAAACCCCGCATACGCCCGATCTTCTCAAGGAGGCCGGCTACAAGTACCTGATGGACTGGCCCATGGACGACCAGCCGGTGTGGCTTCGCACGCGCTCCGGTCCGATCCTCTCGGTGCCCTACCCGATCGAGCTGAACGACTCGCAAGCGGTGATTCACCGCAAGCAGGACGGGCGCGAATTCTGCGACATGATCGTGGACCAGTTCGACGAGATGATCGGGCAGTGCCAGGGCGCGCCGCTGGTAATGAACGTCTCGATCCATCCCTACGTCTTCGGGCAGCCTTTCCGCCTGCGCGGGCTGCGCCGCGCGCTGCAGCACTGCCTGGCGCACCCCGGGCGCGACCGCGTCTGGTTCACGCGCCCCCGCGAGGTCGCCGCGCACTGCGCGAGCCTGCCCCCGGGAATCGTTCCCGGAAGCGAGAGCGCCCCGGGACGCTAGGGCTCGAGGTTCCTGGCCGGCGGCCAGTCGCGCGAATACACCGGGTTCTTGAGGAACGCCTTCGGATCGTAGGTCCAGAACTGGCTCACGTTCGGATAGGTGTAGATCACCGTGTTCACCAGCCGCCCGTCCTTCTTCTCCACCTTGCGGATGTAGTCGCTGCCGACGACGTTGCCGTAGTCGTCGAAGGCGATCGGCCCGCGCACGGTGTCGGTCTTCACGGCGCGCAGCGCGCGGATGAAGGCGTTCTTGTCCTCGACCCTGCCCCGGAGCGCCTCGATCGCCGCGTTCAGCACCTCGCCGTACAGGTAGCAGCCGGCGGCGTACTGCCCCGGGTCGTACTGGTGCTCGGCGCGGAACGCGGCTGCGAACCTGCGGTTGATCGGGTTGTCGAGCTGCGCCGAGTACCAGCAGCTCGAGAGCACGCCGAGCGCCTCGTCGCCCATGTTGCGCAGCACCGGCTCGTCGAACGCCGTCATGCCGCCCAGCACCTTCACCTTTCCCCTCAGGCCGTACGCGTTGAACTGGCGGAACCAGCGGAAGCCGTTCGAGCCGGCAAAGCCGAGGAACACACCGTCGATATCGGTCTTGAGCTGCGCGATGTACGAGCCGTAGTCGGGAGCGTTCAGCGGCGAGAATATCTTCTGCACCAGTTTGCCTCCGGCGTCCTCGAACACGCGCTGGAAGCCGGCGAGCATCTCGTGCCCGTAGGCGAAATCGTCGGCGATCGCCGCCATGCGCTTGTAGCCGAGAGTCTTCGCGCAATAGTCGGCCATCGGCTGCGCGCACTGCGACGAGGTCGACGTCGCGCGCACGAACCAGGGGTTCGCCTTGCGCTGGGTCATGTCCTCGGCGCCGGCGATCGGCAGGGTCGGGATGCGCGCCGAGCGGATGTAGTCGTCCATCGCCAGCGCCTCGAACGCGGCGAGCGGACCCACGACGGCGTGGACCTTGTCGCGCTCGACCAGCTCCTGCATCTTGGTGCGCGCCTGCGCGGGCGTGCCGCCCGAGTCCGCCACGGTGAGCTCGACCTTGCGCCCTCCCAGGGTGTAGCTGCGCTCGCGCAGGTACAGGGTAAGCCCGCGCTCCATGTCGATGCCGCCGGAGGCGAGCGCCCCGGTCTTGACGGTGATCAGGCCGATGCGGATCGGCGCGCCCTGCGCGCGGATGACCGCGGGGAAGCCCAGCGCCGAAGCGCCCAGCCCGGCGCCCGCGGCGCGGATGAATTTTCTGCGGTCGAATGCCATGTCGCTCGCTCCTGTCAGGGTTCCCCGGCCCACGGGCCGGTGTGCTAGTCCAGCGCCGCGATCTTGGCGAGCAGCTCTTTCGCGTCTATCGGCTTGACGATGTAATCCTTTGCGCCCTGGCGCAGTCCCCAGACCCGGTCGGTCTCGAGTTTCTTGCTGGTGCAGACGATCACCGGGATGTGCTTGGTGGCTTCGTCGTGGGTGATCGCGCGCGTCGCCTTGAAGCCGTCGGTGCCGGGCATGATGATGTCCATCAGGATCAGGTCCGGCTGCTCGCTTTTGGACTTGGCGATGCCTTCGTCGCCGCTCTGCGCGGTCGTGCACTGGTAGCCCTGCTTGCTCAAAGTCTCGATGAGGAACTGCCGATCGGTCGCGGAATCGTCGACGATCAGGATCTTCTTGATGGGCATGACGTACGCTCCTTGTTTCAATGTGGACCCGGCCGGCATCGGCGCTGGGGCTCTCGGGACGCGCCGCACAGTCTACACCGCGCCTCGCCTATACTGCGGCCGGGTGAGGGTCGAAGGCCGCCGAGGACAGGAGAGCCCATGAGAAGCGTTGCCGATGCCGCCGTCGCGCTGGTCGCGTTCCTGCATCTCTATTTCCTGGTCCTGGAGATGTTTCTCTGGACCAAGCCCTTCGGCTTGAAGACGTTCGGCCTCAAACCGGAGGCCGCCGCCGCTTCGAAGTCCCTCGCCGCGAACCAGGGTCTGTACAACGGCTTTCTCGCCGCCGGGCTCGCGTGGGGGCTTTTCCTGGGGGAGGCAGGAGATCCGGTCAAGATCTTCTTTCTCGTCTGCGTCGCCGCCGCCGGCGTATTCGGCGGCATCACGGCCAGCCGCAAGATCCTCTGGGTGCAGGGCGTTCCCGGCGCGGTGGGGCTCGCGCTGGTGATGGTTTCGAGATGAGAGGACCGACGGCGCTGCCGTAGTCCGTCCGCTACTAGTCTGAACGAGAATGTGCTTGAAGATTTTCGATCAACTCGTTGTTCTATAAATTTTCGGTCGGAAAATGAGCCGCCGCCCAACCTTTCAGTTTTTTAAGGTGCGACTAAAAAAGAAACCGACTACAGTGGATCGGCGGTATCGAGCAGGTGCAGCACCAATGGATCGCTCAGATCCAAGCGTCAATATATGCGGTACCGGGGGAAAGTCACACGCAGTGCCTAATAGTGCGGGAAATCAATCAAACGCACAGATAACTTGAAGCGCGTTCCACGTCGTGGAGCGGGCTTTCCTTCTCGGGCGCACGGCCTTTTTGCGCGCCCACCGCGTACGGGGACGGTCGAGCAGTTTCCCGGGTAGGTAACAAAGCGCGAGGCGTATCACGCCGACGCTGGGTCGGTGCGCGCACACGCGAAAAAGCGTACTCGTCTACACCTAAAGGAGGCAGCACATCATGTTTGCAAGATTTCGTTCCCGCAACTCAATCGCCGCGATGCTCTCGGGGGCGGTGACGCTCGCGGCATCGGGTGCAGTGCTCGCGGGTCCGTGCACCGGCCCGGGAGCTCCGACCAACACCCAGACCCGGTGCCTGACCGCAGTGCAGATCCAGGGCAATCCGATCCGTTCGTTCGACATCAGCTGGGTCAATCCGGATCGCGCGGAATACTATCTGGGTGACCGCTCCAACGCTGGTATCGACATCATCGACACTCGTCATCTCACATTCAAGCGGACGATCGGCGGCTTTGTGGGAGTGAAGCTCAACAGCAAAGGGGCCGTCGACAACAATCACTCCGGGCCCGACGGCGTCGTCACGCATGGCCGCTGGCTGTATGCAGGAGACGGCGACAGCACGCTCAAGGTGATTGATCTGGACGCACCCAAGGGCTCGGAGATCAAGGCTTCGATCCCGACCGGTGGCACGACGC
>DASSJA010000288.1:0-2843 GCA_035691445.1 Burkholderiales bacterium
CATGCGGCGACGGTGCGCGACGACCTGGCCGAGGGCCTGAAATCCGTTCGGGTCGGCAATCCGGCGCTCGAGGAAACGCGCATGGGGCCGCTTGCGTCGGGTAGCCAGCTCGCCGACGTGCGTGAAGGCGTGGCCAAGCTCGGCGCGGAGGGAAAGCCCGCATTCGGCAGCGCAGTGCCGTTCCAGGGCAAGGGTTTCTTCATCTCGCCTGTCCTGATGGAGTTCGCCAAGGACACGCTCGCGGCGTCGGTCCACGCGCGCGAGGTGTTCGGGCCGGTGGCATCGCTCCTGCCCTACTCGGGCAAAGGAGCCGACGCCGCAGCGATCGTCGCGCGCGGCAACGGTGGCCTGGTGTCGTCGGTGTACTCGGAGGATGCGGCATTCCTGGAAGAAATCGTCGCGGGCATCGCGCCCTATCACGGCCGGGTCTTCCTGGGCCATCCCAAGATCGAAATGTCGCCGGGGCCGGGAACGGTGCTCCCGCAGCTCGTGCACGGCGGGCCGGGACGCGCCGGAGGGGGCGAAGAACTGGGCGGACTGCGCGGCCTCGCCTTCTACATGCAGCGGGTCGCGCTCGAAGGCTCGCGGCCGACGATACAGAAGCTGATCGGAGCGCAGCCGTCCTAGAGCGCGTGCCGCGCGATGCGGAAGCGCGTCGCGCTCATGTCGTCCCCGCGGATCTCGCGCAGCGCGTAACCCACGAATTCAGCCACCACGCCCTTTCTCCAGTAGAGATCCAGGTCGGTGTTGTCCATGGGCTTCGCCGCCGATGCGACCTTGGCGCCGGCTTCCGCGATGGCGTCGTCGCTGAGCTTCCTGCCGATGAGGAGCTCGCCGCCCTTCGTGAGAAAGGGTCGCGAGGAAACGGCGCCGAGCGCGATGCGCGCCTCTTCGACGATGCCGTCGCGTCCGGCTTTCACCGCCGCGGCGACGCCGAGCACCGGGAAGTCGAAAGCGCCGCGCCGGCGCAGCTTCCAGTAGCTGCTTCTCCAGCCTTCGGCCTCGGGCAGCTTCACCTCGGCGAGGAGCTCGTCGGGACCGCGGGCGAGGTAGTCGATGCCGTCGTTCCTGTAGAGATCGGCGAGCGCGACGTCGCGCTCGCCCCGGGTGGAGACCAGGCGCACCCTCGCCCCGAGCGATATCAGGGCGGGCGCGCAGTCGGTGGAGGACGTCGCGACGCAGCGCTTGCTCGCCGTCGCGACCCAGCAGATCTCGCCGTCTTTCTTCAGGCAGAAATCGATCGCCTTGCGCCACTCGTAATTCTGGTTGTAGTAATTACAGCGCGTGTCCAGGCACAGGTTCCCGCCGAGGGTGCCCATGTTGCGCAGGTGCACGGTCGCGACCTGGGCCGCAGCCTGCCATAATCCGGCGTATTTTTGGCGCACCCTCGCGTCCGCGACGACCTCGTTGAGCGTAAGGCCGGCGCCGAGGGAGGAACCGGAGCCGTCCGCGACTTGCTTCAGTGCCGCGACACGCCGCAGCGACACCAAGGTCGCCGGCGTCTGGTGACGCCGCTTCATGTTGGGGAGTAAATCGGTGCCGCCGGCGATCAGCATCGCCTGCGGGCCTTCGCCGGCAAGAATCGCCGCCACCTCTCCGATGCTCTTCGGTGACCGGAATTCAAACCAGGGCAGCCGCATCATGACGCGGTCGCGCTCTCTTTCGAGGGTCGCCCGCGCGGCGCACCGACGGAATTGCCGTCTCCGCCTTCCCAGGGCGGAAGCACCTTCACGGGCTCGGGGTATGGAACATCCGGGAAGCTTTCGGGTCCGACGCGCGGGTTTTCGCCTTTCGCTTTTTTCTCCAGTCCGGCAAGCACCTTGTCCGGCGTGATCGGTACTTCGTCGATCCGCACGCCCACCGCGTCGTAGACGGCGTTCGCAACCGCCGGCATGACAGGAAGCAGCGGCCCCTGCCCGACCTCCTTGGCGCCGAAAGGGCAGTTCGGGTCCGGGTCCTCGACCAGGTCGGTAAAGACCTCGGGCATGTCGAGCGAAGTCAAGCTCTTGTACTCGAGGAGGGACGGGATCTTGTGCACCAGCGCGCCGGAGAGCTTCGGTGGCAGGCGCCGGAACACCTGCTCCTCCATCAGCGCCTCGCCCAGCCCCATGTACACGCTTCCCTCGACCTGTCCGCGCGCGTTCACCGGGTTGATGGCGCGGCCGATGTCATGGGCGATCCAGACTCTGGGCACCGTGACCCAGCCGGTCGCTTTGTCGACCTCGACCTCGACGACGCAAGCGGTATACGAGTAGGCGGGCGAGGGCCCCACGCCCGCGCCCTTGTAGCGCCCGGGCGCGCGCGGCGGCGTGTACGAGCCGACCGCGCCCAGGGTGCCGAATTTTTCCTCGGCGAGCACGATCGCCTCGCGGAAGCTCATCAGCTTTCCCGGATCGTCGGCGCGGAACACCCTGCCGTGCGCAAAAGCGACGTTCTCAGGGAGCGTCTCCATGTGCTCGGCCGCGGCGCGCGCGACGAGCCCGCGCACGCGCTCGGCCGCCTGGATCGCGGCGTTGCCCATCATGACGGTGACCCGGCTCGAATACGAGCCGAGGTCGACCGGCGTCAGGGCCGTGTCTCCGGTCACGCAGCGCACGTCGTAGGCGTCGATGCCGAGCACCTCGGCCACGATGGCCGCGAGCACGTCGTCCGAGCCCTGACCGATTTCGGTCGCGCCGCAAAACACGGTGACCTGCCCGCTGCGGTCCAGGAGGAGCTGCACGCCCGACTGCGGCATCTTGTTCCAGTAGATCGGCAGCCCGGCGCCGCACAGGTACGCGCCGCAGGCAATGCCGACGCCGCGGCCTTCCGGGAGCTTGCGATGCTTGTCTTTCCAGCCGGAG
>DASSJA010000289.1:0-3097 GCA_035691445.1 Burkholderiales bacterium
GAGCCCGGGCCGGATCGGCCGCAGCCGGTCGAAGACGCGTCCCTCGTCCCCCGCCTTCAGCGCGGCCGCCGGGGCGGCGCCCGCCGCCTCGAGGGCCGGCACCAGGCTGCCGAGCACGGCCGCGAGAACACCGAGGGAGAAAAACAGGGCGAGCGCCGGCCAGCCGAGCGTGAGCGTGGGCTCGAGGCCGCGAAAATAGCCCGCGCCGAGCTCCGCGCCGTAGCGCCGAAGAACGAACGCGGCGCCCGCGTAGCCGAGCGCGATCCCCGCGATCGCTCCGATCGCGCCGATCAGCGCCGCCTCGGCGAGCAGCATCGCGACCAGCCCGCGGCGCGTCATGCCCAGGACGCGAAGCAGAGCGAGCTGTGCCCGCCGCCGCACCACCGCGAGGGCCTGGGCGGAAAAAACCAGGAGCCCGCCCGTGAACAGCGCCACGAGCGCTAGCACGTTGAGATTGACCCGGTAGGCGCGCGAGGGCGCGCCGCTCCGTTCGACGCCGGCCCGCGGCCGCTCGAGCACCGTGCCCGGAGGAATCTCGGCGCGCAGGCGCGCGGCGAGGCGCTCCGGATCGGTCCCCGGCCGCAGGCGCAGGTCGATGCGGTTCAGAAGGCCGGACCGGAAGAACATCGCCTGCGCCGCGCCGATGTCGAGCACGGCGAACCGCTGGCGACCCTCGCTCAGCAGTCCGGCGACTCGCAGGGAGACAACGCGCAGGCCGACCTGCAGGGAAAGAGCGTCGCCTTTTTTGAGCCCCAGCCACTCCGCCGCCGCCGCCGAAAGAAAAATCCGGTCAGGGCGCAGGAAATCGAGCCGGTCGTCCGATTCCCGGACCGCGAGGAACGGCTCGATGCGGGCGGCGCGGAAAACGTCGAGCCCGAGGATTTTCAGAGGCTCGCGGCGGCCCGGCAGCCTCGCGTCCACATCGAGCACCGGACTCGCCACGGCCACTTCGGGCAGCGCGGCGAGGCGCGCATAAAGCGCCTCGTCGAACCCGGCGCTCGAGCCCCGCACCTCGAGATCGGCCTCCCCGGAGAGCGTCTGCACCGCCGCGGCGAACTCGTTGATCGCCGCCTGGTTGATGAGCTGGACGGCGTAGCCGAGCGCGACCCCGAGCGCGATCGCCAGCACCGAGAACGTGAGCCTGCCCTTGTGCTGCAGGAAAGGAACCAACAGGAGACTGCGGCGAACCGCGTACCGGCTCATCGCGCCATGTTAGCAGGCCGCGGAGTGGGCGCGCGGCGCGCGCGAACCGCGCCCGCCTCAGATGCGGTTGGGCGGCCCCTCGTTGAGGAGCATCCAGTAGATCCCGAGCTGGGTCACCGCCGCGGCGAAAGCGGGGAACTCGACCGGCTTGCGCACATAGCTGTTCGCTCCCGATTCGTAGCTCCTCATCATGTCCTCGTCCTCGCTCGAGGAGGTGAGGACGACCACGGGAACGAGCTTGGTGCGGGGGTCGGCCCGCATGCGGTGCAGCACGTCGATGCCGTTCAGCTTGGGGAGCTTGAGATCGAGGAGGACCACGGCCGGCATCGCGCGCGGCTCGCGTCCCGCGTGCTTCCCGGTGGCGAACAGGAAATCGATCGCTTCCTGGCCGTCCCTCGCGACGAACACCTCGTTCACGATGTTCGACTTGCGCAGCGCTCTCAGCGTCAACTCCTCGTCGTCGGGATTGTCTTCCACCAGCAGGATCGTCTTTTCCATGTCTTTCTCCTCGGCGCCCGGGCATCGCCTGCGGCCGAATTCCCGCGGATCACTCCCCGGGCGTGAGCGATCCGGCCGTCAGAAGCCGCGTCATCGCTCCGGGATCAACGGCGCGGGAGAAGAGGAACCCCTGCGCCTGGTCGCAGCGATGCAAGCGCAGGAATTCTAGCTGCTCGGCGGTTTCCACGCCTTCGGCGATCACGCGCACTCCGAGCGAATGCGCAAGCGAGATCACGGCCTGGGTGATCGCTGCGTCGTTTCCGTGCTCGTGGCTCTTGCTGACGAACGAGCGGTCGATCTTGAGGCAGTCGATCGACAGCCGCGAGAGATAGGAGAGGCTCGAGTAACCGGTGCCGAAATCGTCCACCGCGATCTGCACGCCCAGCTCCTTCACGCGCTTGAGTATGGCGACGGTCTGCTCCCGGCTCTCGACCAGCACGCTCTCGGTGAGCTCCAGCTCCAGGTTGCGCGGTTCGAGCCTGGTCGCCCGCAGCGCGCGCTCGACGGCCTCGACGAAGCCCGGGCTGCGGAATTGCTGCGCGGAGACGTTCACGGCGAGCCGCAGCGGGCCGAACCCGGCGTCGCTCCAGACCCGCATCTGCCGGCAGCTCTCCGCGAGCGCGAATTCCCCCAGCGGGCGGATCAGATCGGAATCCTCGGCGACGGGGATGAATTGCCCCGGCGGGATCCATCCCCGCGCCTGATGATTCCAGCGCATGAGGGCCTCGACGCCCACGATGCGCCCGTCGGCGAGGACCACCTGCGGCTGGAAGTGGACCTCGAGCTCCCCGCGGGCGAGCGCGACGCGCAATTCGTTCTCCAGCTCGACCCGGTCGGTCGCCTGGCGGGTCATCGACGACGCGTAGAACTGGAAACCGTTGCGGCCTTCCGACTTGACCCGGTGCATCGCCGCGTCGGCGTTGCGCAGCAGGATGTCGAACTCCTCGCCGTCGCGCGGATAAGTGCTCGCCCCGATGCTCAAGGTCACGTGCAGGTTGCGCTCCTCGAGCCAGAACGGCGCGCGCACGGCATCGCCGATCTTGCGCGCCACCGCGAGCACGTCGTCCGGGCGCGCGAGATCGGTCGCCAGCACGGCGAACGCGTCCGCGCCGAGCCGCGCCACGGTGTCGCCTTCGCGCACGGCGCCGCGAAGGCGGTCCGCGACCATCCGCAGCAGCGTGTCGCCCGCCCCGTGGCTGTAGCTCTCGTTCACCAGCTTGAAGCGGTCGAGATTCAGCACGAGCACCGCTGCCGGCCGGCCGGCGCGCCGGGCATGGGCGACTGCCTGCAGGGTGCGGTCGCGGAGCAGGGCGCGGTTAGGCAGGCCGGTGAGCGAATCGTAGTTCGCGAGGTACTGCAGGCGCGCCTCGTAGGCTTTGCGCTCGCGCATGTCGCG
>DASSJA010000290.1:0-8150 GCA_035691445.1 Burkholderiales bacterium
GCCGCGGCGGCCGCGGAACCCCTTGGCCTGACGGATGGTTTTCTTGTGCTTTGCGTGCGCGGCTACGCCGCGTTTTACTCTAGGCATGGCGGCTCCTTACGCGTAAGGCAGCATCGCACGGATGCGCTGCTTGTCCGTGGAATGAACCCCCGCCGTTCCGCGCAGATGGCGCTTGTTCTTGGTGGTCTTCTTCGTGAGGATGTGGCGCTTGAACGCTTGCGAGCGCTTGATGCTGCCGCCGGAGCGGAGCTTGAAGCGCTTTGCGGCGCTGCGCTTGGTTTTCATCTTCGGCATGACAGTACTCCGTTTGCGTCTGGCGACGGGTGGCTCCTGCGGAGCGCTTTCGGGACCTCGGCACCAACTCTTCCGAGCCGGGCGCCCTAATGGGGGGCGGCCGGCTTCGGGTCCTTCCCTTCCTTCTTCACTTCCTTTTTCAGTTCTTTCTTCACTTCCTTTTTGACCTCTTTCTTGCCCTTCTTCGGCGCGAGCACCATGATCAATTGCCGCCCCTCCATCTTCGGGTACTGCTCCACCACGGCGTGGGGCTCGAGATCCTGCTTGACGCGCTCGATCAAGCGCACTCCGAACTCCTGGTGCGCCATCTCGCGGCCGCGGTAGCGCAGCGTGACTTTTGCCTTGTCGCCTTCCTCGAGAAACTTGATCAGGTTTCGCAGCTTGATCTTGTAATCGCCCTCGTCGGTCCCGGGTCGGAACTTGACCTCCTTGACGTGAATCTGCTTCTGCTTCAGCTTCGCTTCGTGAGCCTTCTTCGCCTCGCGATACTTGAACTTCCCGTAGTCCATCAACTTGCAGACCGGCGGTTTGGCAAGAGGCGCGATTTCGACCAGGTCGACCTCGGCCTCCTCGGCCATCTTTATTGCCTGAGCAGTCGGCACGATACCGACCTGCTCCCCGTTGGCTCCGATCAGGCGCACTTCGGGCGCGTTGATCTCGCTGTTGATGCGCTGCGTTCTGTCCGTGGCGATGTTCGATCCCCCGTATCGGTGAAAAATTAAGCCGTACCGCCCGGCCCAGCCTCGGACTTGAGGCGTGCGATGAACTCGGGCAAGTCCATCCGCCCGAGATCCTCGCCGGCACGGGTGCGCACGGCCACCTTTTCGGCTGCCTTTTCCTTTTCCCCGACGATGATCTGGTAAGGCAGCTTTTGCAAGCTATGTTCCCGAATTTTATAGTTAATTTTCTCGTTCCTCAAGTCCGCGTAAACGCGGTACCCGCCAGCTTTCAGGCGCGCAGCGACCGCTCGAGCGTAGTCGCTCTGGCCCTCGGAGATGTTGAGCACGACCACCTGAACGGGGGCGAGCCATAACGGCATCGCGCCCGCGTAGTGCTCGATCAAAATGCCCACGAAGCGTTCCATGGAACCGAGGACCGCCCGGTGCAGCATGACGGGCACCCGCCGCATGTTGTCCTCTGCCACGTACTCGGACCCGAGGCGCTCAGGCATCGAAAAATCGACCTGCATTGTCCCGCACTGCCATGAGCGGCCGATCGAGTCCTTCAGGTGGTATTCGATCTTGGGCCCATAAAACGCGCCCTCGCCCGGCAGCATCTCAAAGGGGATGCCCGTTTCCTGGAGCGCCGATCCCAAGGCGGCTTCGGCCTTTTCCCACACCTCGTCCGAGCCGACGCGCTTGGCAGGACGCGTGGCGAGCTTGTACACGATCTCGGTAAAGCCAAAATCGGCGTAGACACGCTTGAGCTGGGTCGTGAATGCGGTGACCTCCGGTTTGATCTGCTCCTCAGTGCAAAAGATGTGGCCGTCGTCCTGCGTGAACGCGCGCACGCGCATGATCCCGTGGAGCGCCCCAGACGGTTCGTTGCGCGTGCACACGCCGAACTCTCCGTAGCGCAGCGGCAGCTCGCGGTAGCTGCGCAACCCCTTGTTGAAGATCTGGATGTGGCCCGGGCAGTTCATCGGCTTGATCGCGTAGTCGCGCTTTTCCGACTCGGTGGTGAACATGCTTTCACGGTAGTTTTGCCAGTGTCCGGTCTTTTCCCACAGGCTGCGGTCGAGGATCTGCGGCCCACGCACCTCGAGATAGCCGTTGTCACGATAGACACGGCGCATGTATTGCTCGACTTGCTGCCACAGCGCCCAGCCGTTGGGGTGCCAGAACACCATCCCCGGCGATTCTTCCTGCAAGTGGAACAAATCGAGCTGCGTTCCGAGCTTGCGGTGGTCACGCCTTTCCGCCTCCTCGAGCATCCGCAGGTATGCGTCCTGCTCCTCCTGCTTGGCCCAGGCGGTGCCGTAGATCCGCTGCAGCATCTCGTTCTTCGAATCGCCGCGCCAGTACGCTCCGGCGACCTTCATGAGCTTGAATACCTTCAGTCTGCCGGTCGAGGGCACGTGGGGGCCCCGGCACAAGTCGATGAAATCGCCTTCCCTGTACAGGGAGACCTCCTCCCCGGCCGGAATGGCAGCGACGATCTCGGCCTTGTAGCGCTCGCCTATCGACTTGAAGTATTCGACAGCCTTGTCGCGCGGCCATACTTCGCGCGCCACCGGAAAATCCCGCCTCGCCAACTCGGACATGCGCTTTTCGATTGCGGCAAGATCCTCCAGAGTGAACGCGCGTTTATAAGAAAAGTCGTAATAGAAGCCGTTCTCGATCACCGGCCCTATGGTCACCTGCGCGTCCGGGAAAAGCTCCTTGACGGCGTAGGCGAGCAGGTGCGCGGTAGAGTGACGCAGTATCTCCACGCCCTCCTTGTCGCGTTCGGTGACGATCGAGACGTCGGCGTCCCGGGTGATTCGATGGGAAGTATCGACGAGCCTGCCATTCACCTTGCCGGCGAGGGCCGCGCGCGCCAGTCCCGGGCCGATCGCTTTCGCAATCTCGGCCACGGTGACCGGATCAGAAAAGGCTTTTACCGAGCCGTCGGGGAGACGGATATTGGGCATGGTCATCTAAAAGCAAAACCGCGCGCTGAACGTCGGTTCGCGTACGTTCGAACGCGCGGATTTACGAGCGGCGCCTCCGGCGGCCACCCGGACGATTGGTAGGCGCGATTGGACTCGAACCAACGACCCCCACCATGTCAAGGTGATGCTCTAGCCAGCTGAGCTACGCGCCTGGAGAGTGCCGAATTCTATAGGAAAGGGTGGCGGCGTACAAACGGAGTGATCGCATCCGACGGCTCAGCCGCCCCAGCTCTTGGACCGTGAATCGTAGGTGTAGGGCAGGTATTTGAACACCACGTGCGAACAGGAAAGCACATACTCGCCGGCCGAAGCGAGGTACGACATCGGAGCCCCGCCCGGACACCTGGCCACCGCCAGAACGTACTTAGGTACGAGCTTGTCGAGCGCATCCGGGTAGGCGCCCTGATCCCGCTTAAATGCCGAAAGAGCGGACATCATCTGCACTCCGCGAGTCTCGACCACCGTGACCTCTTTCTGCCCTCCGGCGTAGAGGTCTATTGCGACATATCCGACCGCAAGAACGATCGCGACCACAACGAGCAGAATGACCTGGCCGACACCCTTTTGAAAGTCTGGCTCGCGCATCCTCGCGCTCTCCTGCCGACGTAACCCAGAGACAAATACTACCATTACCGCAAGCCGAGCATCTCCGCCGCGTGCTTGCGAGTGGTCGCGGTGATCGCAACCCCGCCCAGCATGCGGGCAATTTCCTCGATTCGCGATTTCTGATCCAGGACCGCCACGCGGCTGCGCGCGCTGCCGCTTTCCGTCCCTTTGGCGACGGACCACTGCTCGCGGGCCTGGGCCGCGACCTGGGGAAGATGCGTGACGCACAACACCTGGCGCTCCTCGCCCAGGGTTCTCAGCTTCCTGCCTACGACTTCGGCGACCGCGCCTCCGATCCCGGAGTCGACCTCGTCGAAAATCAACGTCGGCACCGCTGCAGCCTTGCTGGTGATCACCTGGATCGCCAGGCTTATGCGCGAGAGTTCGCCTCCAGAAGCGACTTTGGCGAGCGCGCGCGGCTCTGTGCCCGGGTTGGTCGTCACCAGAAACTCGACCTGCTCATTGCCTCCGACGCTGCCGTCGGGGGCGAGGGAACGCAGGTCGATCTCGAATCGCCCTCCGGACATCGCGAGATCCTTCATCGCAAGGTTCACCTCGCGGCCCAGCTTGGCCGCGGCCTTGTTGCGCTCCGCCGAAAGTCTGGTCGCAAGCTTGTCGTAGAGAGAGAGCGCGGCTTGCTCCTGGCCGGCGAGAGTATCGGGATCTGCGCTCGCCTCCAACTCCTTCAGCCGCGTCCCAAGCGACGCGAGAAGCTCGGGCAACGCCTCGGGCCGTGCGCGAAATTTGCGCGCGGCACCATGGACCGCCTCGAGCCTTTGCTCGACCTCGCGCAAGCGCTCCGGATCGAGCTCGACCCGATCGGCATAGTGCCGCAGCGCATAGGTTGCATCGCGCACCTGAGCCTCACCCGATTCGAGCAGGGCGACCGTCTCTCTGAGCGTGGCATCGTACTCGGTGAGCGGGCGCAGCCGCGACAGGGCCCCCGACAACGCGCCTAGCGCCGCGTTCTCGGATTCGGAGAGCAGGTCCATCGCGTTGCGCGCGCCCTCTATCAGGCTTGCAGCATGGGCGAGCCGGCCGTGCTCCGATTGGATGGTCTCCCATTCGCGGGGCGCCAGCCCCAGTCGCGACAGTTCTTCCACCTGCCATACGAGCTGCTCGCGCTCGGCGTTGCGCGCTGCGCTGTTCTTCTCGTGGTCCTGTCTTGCGCGACACAGCCGCTGCCATTCCAGATAAGCGTCGCCGGCGTCGCGGGCGAGCGCCGTGAGGCCCGCGTGCGCGTCGAGCACCACGCGCTGGGCCCCAGCTTTCAGAAGCGACTGATGGGCGTGCTGGCCGTGGATGTCGACGAGCCGCTCTCCCGCCTCTCGCAGCTGGTTGATCGTCGCAGCATGGCCGTTTACGAAGCCGCGCGAGCGCCCGTTTCGGTCCACCACGCGGCGCAGAAGTACCCGGTTCGGATCGCCTTCGAGCGCCTGATCGGTCAGCCAGCGACTTACCTCGGGCAAGGACTCGGTCGCGAATTCAGCGGTGACGTCCGCGCGCTCCGCACCCGAGCGCACCTGATCGCTCCCCGCACGATCGCCGAGGGTGAGGGACAAGGCATCGATGAGGATGGACTTCCCTGCGCCGGTTTCGCCCGTAAGCGCAGTGAACCCGGGCCGGAATTCGAGCTCCAGCCGATCGACTATCGCAAAGTCCAGGATGGATAGACGCAGAAGCATACGGCTACAGACCTTCGCTCCAATGCAGCTTTTCCCGCAGCATGGTGAAGTAGCTGTAGCCGGGAGGATGCACGAACTTTATTGTGTGTTCGGCACGACGGACTACGACGCGGTCACCCTCCTGTAGATCGCACTGCAATTGCCCGTCGAAATGGAGCCGCGCGTCGACCGCGCGCTTGAGCGAGATCTCGATCACCGAGCGATCGCTGACCATGATCGGCCTGTTGGACAAGGTGTGCGGGCAAATCGGCACCAACGCAAACCCGGGCACCCCCGGTTGCATTATCGGTCCATCCGATGAAAGGGCGTACGCGGTCGACCCGGTGGGCGTAGCCACGATGAGGCCGTCTGCACGCAGATCGTAGACAAACTCGCCGTCGATGTTCACGACGAATTCGATCAGCCGGCCGACGGATCCCTTGTTCACCACGGCGTCGTTGAGCGCGAGCGTTGCGAGCGTCACGACGCCACCGCGGCGCACCTCGGTCGCGAGCATGGTGCGCTCCTCGAGCGCGTACCTGCCCGCGAGTATCTCGGCCATCGCGTCGAGCATCTTGGGAGAGGCGATGTCGGTCATGAAGCCGAGCCGGCCCTGGTTGACCCCGACGAGAGGCACGTCGTGACCTGCCAAGTTTCGCGCCGCGTTGAGCATGCTTCCGTCGCCTCCCTGAACCACGACCAGATCAGCGCTCTTTCCGATTTCCTCGTAGTCGGCGGCCGGAAATCCGCTGACGCCGTTGGTGGCCGCCGTCTCCTTTTCCACCAGCACGGCACGACCCTGCTTGCGCAGGTACCCTCCCAAAGCAGCGAGCGCTGTCGCGACATCGGCGGAGTGGTATCGGCCTATTAGCGCGATCGTCTTGAAAGCGGACATACCGTCATTAAATCATGAACATGTGATGGTGACAAAAACCGGATCGCATTGACCTGAACAAAACCGCAAACCGGCACGATTCGGTAGAATCGCGAGCTATGCTGGATCGCCGAGCGCAGATTCTGCTCAAGACCTTGGTGGAGCGATATATCGCCGAGGGCGAGCCGGTCGGCTCTCGGGCTTTATCGCGTTTTTCAGGGCTGGACTTGAGCCCGGCGACCATCCGGAATGTGATGGCCGATCTCGAGGAGCTCGGCTTCGTCGCGAGCCCTCATACTTCGGCGGGACGGGTCCCGACCAACCGCGGCTACCGGTTCTTCGTCGATACCCTCCTCACGGTCAAGCAACTGGACCGGGTCGAGATCAGTCAGCTCGAAGTCAATCTTCACCCCGATCACCCGCAGCGCCTCATCAGCGCGGCTTCGCAGCTCCTCTCCGAGCTCACGCACTTCGCCGGGGTCGTCGTAGCGAGCAAACGCAAGACACCGGCATTCCGCCATATCGAGTTTCTGGCGCTCTCTGACAAGCGCGTCTTGCTCATCATCGTCACGCCCGACGGCGACGTGCAGAACCGGATATTGTTTACGGAAAAGACCTATACGCCCTCCGAGTTGATGACGGCTGCAAATTTTCTCAACCAGAACTATGCCGGTCTCACTTTCGACGAGATCCGCCTGCGGGTCCGCAACGAGCTGAAACAACTCAGGGAGGACATGACCCTTCTGATGACCGCGGCGCTGGAAGCCGGCAGCGAGGCGATCTCCGAGTCGACGAAGAACTACGTCATATCCGGCGAGAGGAACCTGCTCGATTCGCAGGACCTCGCCTCGAACATGTCGCGCCTGCGGGAACTGTTCGAGCTCTTCGAAACGAAAACGCGCCTCATGCAGATCCTCGAGCTCAGTACCCGCGCGCAAGGCGTCCAGATATTCATCGGCGGCGAGTCCGGCATCGCACCGCTTGATGAATGCAGCGTAGTCACCGCGCCGTACGAGATCGACGGGCAGGTCATCGGTACGGTCGGGGTGATCGGGCCGACGCGCATGGCGTACGAGCGAGTGATACCCATCGTTGACATCACCGCCAAGCTGCTGTCGAGCGCGCTGTCGCAGCACTGAGGGCCCCGGTGCTGCGGGCAATCCGGTGTTTGCCGCCCTCGCGTTCCTGAGCCCGGCGTCTCGCTCGCGAGGCTCGATCCGGTTCCCCGATGCATTACCTGCCTGAGCCGAAACCCCGCGGTGAGCCGGCGACAAAGCCCGCGATCCTTCTCGTCAACCTCGGGACACCCGACGCGCCGACACCCCGGGCGGTGCGCCGCTATCTGGAGCAATTCCTGTCCGACCCGCGCGTGATCGAGATCCCCCGCGCGCTCTGGCTGCCTATCCTCCACGGATTCGTTCTCAATACCAGGCCGAGGCGATCGGCGCTGAAGTACGCGAGCGTCTGGTACCCTGAGGGTTCCCCCCTCAGGGTAAACACCGACAGGCAGACGCGAGCGCTGGGCGCCCGCCTTGGATCAGTGGCCCGCGTCGAATTCGCCATGCGCTACGGCACGCCTTCCATCCGCGACGCGCTTGCCCGGCTCAAATTCGAGGGCTGCGAGCGGGTGCTCGTCGTGCCGATGTACCCTCAATACGCCGCAAGCACGACGGCAAGCGCGCTGGATCAGGTTGCCGGGTTCCTGCGGGACACGCGCAACGTCCCCGAGATCCGATTCGTGAAGCACTTTCCGGATCATCCCGCCTATATCGCGGCGCTCGCGAGCTTGGTGCAGGCGCACTGGCGACGGTCGGGACGTCCGGACAAGCTGGTCATGAGCTTCCACGGTTTGCCTCGCTACACCGTCTCGCAGGGTGATCCCTACCATTCCGAGTGCCACCTGACGGCCCGCCTTCTGGCCGAGCGCCTCGAGCTCGCGGACGATCAGTGGCAAATTGCCTTTCAGTCCCGATTCGGGCGCACCGAATGGATACGGCCCTATACCGCGGCGGCGCTGTCCGAATTCGGTCGCCGCGGCATACGCCGGGTGGACGTGGTC
>DASSJA010000291.1:0-8853 GCA_035691445.1 Burkholderiales bacterium
CTCCTGGTACTGCTCCTCGCTGACCTCCGACTTCGGGCGCGCCCACAGGGCGCTCGCCTGGTTGATCGTCTCGTCCTCGTCGGTCGCGACCTCGAGGGACTTGTCCTTGTCCCACTTGACCTTCTTCATCACGATCGGGATCGCGATGTGGTCGGAGTACCTGCGGACGATCTCCTTCAGCTTCCGGTCGGAGAGGAGCTCGTCCTCCCCCTCGCGCAGGTGCAGGATCACGTCGGTGCCGCGCCCCGCCTTCTCGGCCGCCTCGACCGTGAATTCCCCGCCGCCATCCGATTCCCAGCGCACGCCCTGGTCCGCGGCGAGCCCCGCGCGCCGGGTGAGGAGGGTCACGCGGTCGGCGACGATAAAGGAGGAATAGAAGCCCACGCCGAACTGGCCTATCAGCCTCGCGTCCTTGGCCCGGTCCCCGGTGAGGGACTGGAAGAATTCGCGCGTCCCCGACTTGGCGATGGTCCCGATGTTCTGGACGACCTCGTCGCGCGACATCCCCACTCCGTTGTCCGACACGGTGAGGGTGCGGGCCTGCTTGTCGAAGGAGACGCGGATCCTGAGCTCGGGTTCGCCGCCGTAGAGGCCGTTGTCCGACAGCGCCTCGAAGCGCAGCTTGTCCGCGGCGTCGGAAGCGTTGGAAACGAGCTCCCGGAGGAAGATCTCCTTGTTGCCGTACAGGGAGTGGATCATGAGGTGAAGCAGCTGCTTCACCTCGGCCTGAAACCCCAGGGTCTCCCTGGTCGCTGCTGCCGGCATGATGGCTCCGACTGTATACGATAGATTGGATTGCGCGAGGAGCGCGGCGGGCCGGGGCCCGTGCGAAGCATGAGGCCGCCGCCCGCGGATTTCAAGCCTGCCCGGGATACAATTGAACTTGCCCGGCCGTCGCCGGTCCAGAACGCAAGTCCGATGAGCCCCCTCCCGCGTATCCTTGCCGCGCTGATCCTGTTTTTGCCCGCGCTCGCCCCCGTGCAGGCCGCGGGCGCGGGCCTGCCCCCGGGCGTGACGCGGGTCATCTCGATCGAGGGCGTCACCGAGTACCGGCTGGCGAACGGCCTCAAGATCCTGCTGATCCCCGACCGCTCGATCGATACGATGACCGTCAACGTCACCTACCTCGTCGGTTCCCGCCAGGAAGGCTACGGCGAGACGGGCATGGCCCACCTCCTGGAGCACCTGATGTTCCGCGGCACCAAGCGCTTCCCGGGAATCAAGGCGGATTTCCAGCAGCGCGGGGTCCGCTACAACGGCAGCACCTCGCTCGACCGCACGAACTACTTCGGCACCTTCCCGGCGAGCGAAAAAACGCTCGACTACGTGCTCGACGTCGAGGCCGATCGCATGATCAACGCGCCCATCGCGCGCAAGGACCTCGACGCGGAGATGACCGTGGTGCGCAACGAATTCGAGTCCGGGGAAAACAGCGCCTCCAACGTCCTCCTCGAGCGGGTCGCGGCGAGCGCGTATCTGTGGCACAACTACGGGCACGCCACCATCGGCGCGCGCTCCGACATCGAGAACGTCCCCATCGAGCGGCTGCGGGCCTTCTACCGTCAGTACTACCAGCCCGACAACGCGGTGCTGCTCATCTCGGGGAAGCTGGACGAATCCGCCGCGCTCACGCTGGCGCAGAAGCGCTTCGGCGGAATCGCGAAGCCCGCCAGGACGCTGCGCGCCACCTACACCGTGGAGCCCACCCAGGACGGCGAGCGCACGGTGACGCTGAGGCGCACCGGAGACGTGCAGATCGTTTCCGCGCTCTACCACGTCCCGCCGGGAACGCACCCCGAGTACCCGGCCGTGGACGTGCTCGTGGCCGTGCTCGATCACGTGCCCTCCGGGCGGCTGCACAAGGCGCTCGTCGAGAAGGGGCTCGCGAGCTCGATCTTCGGCTTCGAGCGCCAGCTGCACGAAGCCGGCTTCGCCTACTTCGGCGCGAACCTGAGGCAGGACGCCTCGATCGACGCGGCGCGCGACGCCCTGGTCGGCGAGATCGAGGGTTTCGCGAGCCGCCCCGTGACCGAGGAGGAGGTGGATCTCGCCCGCAAGCGGCTGCTCAACGACATCGAGCAGACGCTCGCCGATTCCCGCGAGCTCACGATGGCGCTCTCCGAGTGCGCGGGCATGGGCGACTGGCGAGTGCTGTTCCTGTACCGCGACCGGCTGAAGAAAATCACCGCGGCCGACGTCCAGGCCGCGGCCCTGCACTACCTCAAGCGCTCCAACCGCACCGTGGGAATGTTCATCCCGACCCAGGCGCCCGACCGCGCCGAGATCCCGCCGGTGCCCGACCTCGCCGCCGCGCTCAGGGACTACCACGGCTCGGCCCCGGTGGCCCAGGGCGAGAACTTCGATCCGACCCCGGCCAACATCGAGGCCCGCGTCATCCGCAGGACGCTGCCCGGCGGCATGAAGCTCGCGCTGCTGCCGAAGAAGACGCGTGGCGGCACGGTCGTGGCGCAGCTCGCGCTCCAGTGGGGCGACGAGCAGAGCAAGACGGACCGGGCGACGGCCTGCGGCGTCGCCGGCGGAATGCTGTTGCGCGGCACGCGGAAGCACTCTCGCGAGCAGCTGCGCAACCTCTTCGACAAGTTGAACGCGAACGTCGCGGCCGACGGCGGCGGGGGCTCGATCGAGACGATACGCGCGAGCCTCCCCGAGGCGCTGCGGCTGCTCGCCGAGGTATTGCGCGAACCGTCCTTCCCGAGCGACGAATTCGAGCAGCTGCGCCGCGCCGCGCTCACGGGAATCGACACCGAAAGGAGCGACCCCGGGGCCCTGGCGGGGCTTGCGCTGGTTCGCCACCTCAATCCCTATCCGGCCTCCCACTGGCTCTACACCGCGACGCTCGATGAGCGCAGCGCGCGCCTCAAGGCGCTGTCGCTCGAGGACGTCAAGCGCTGCTACACGGACTTCTACGGGGCGTCGGACAGCGAGCTTTCGGTGGTGGGCGACTTCGATCCGGACCAGATCACGCGGCTTGCACGGCAGCTCTTCGGCGACTGGAAGAGCCCGCGTCCGTACGCGCGCATCCCGCGGCGCCTCTTCTCCGGCATCACGCCCGTGAACGACGCGATCGATACGCCGGACAAGGCGAACGCGGTGCTGCGCTCCGGCGAGCTGCTCAAGCTGCGCGACGACGATCCCGACTACCCGGCCCTGCTCCTCGGCAACTACCTCATCGGCGGCTCGTCGGACTCGCGGCTGGTGCGGCGCGTCCGGGAGAAGGAAGGCCTGTCCTACAGCGTCGGCTCGTTCCTGTCGGCGGACAGCTTCGACGAGCGCGGGGCCTTCGGCGTCTTCGCCATCTTTGCTCCGCAGAATCGCGCCCGCGTCGAGGAGGCCGTGAACGAGGAGATCCGCAAGGCGCTCGCGGACGGTTTCAGCGCGGAGGAGGTCGAGGCCGGGAAGAAAGGGCTGCTGCAGGCGCGGCAGCTCGCGCGCTCGAGCGATGCGACCGTCGCGAGCCGGCTGGATTCCTATCTCGTTCTCGGCCGCACCTTCGCCTGGGAGGATGAGCTCGAGCGGCGGATCGCCGCGCTGACGCCCCAGGCGATCGCCGAGGCGCTGCGCCGGCATATCGATCCGGCGAAGATCTCCGTCGTCAAGGCCGGCGACTTCGCGAGCGCCGCAGCGGCGGTGCCGCGGCCGATCCGGCCGGACTGAGGGGCGGCCGCCGCGAGCGCCGGGTCAGCGCAGCTCCTCGTAGCGGATCCCGACGACCTCGAGCTGCTCGTCCCCCGCGGGCGTCCTGAGCGTGACCCGGTCGCCTTCGCGCGCCTTGAGCAGGGCGCGGGCGACAGGCGACACCCAGGACACGCGCCCGCGGCCCGGATCCACTTCGTCGGTGCCGACGATGCTGACGGTGTGCTCTCCGCCGGAGGCGTCGCGGTAGGTGACGGTGGCGCCGAAGAACACGCGATCCCGATCCTGGTCGCGGGGATCGACCACCTCGGCGATCTCCAGGCGCTTCATCAGAAAGCGCACGCGGCGCTCGATCTCCCGGAGGCGCTTCTTACCGTACAGGTAGTCCGCGTTCTCGGAACGGTCCCCGTTCGACGCGGCCCAGGCGACCGTCCTGACGATTTCAGGCCGCTCGACCTCGACCAGCGCCTTCAGCTCCGATTTCAGGCGCGCGTGGCCCGCGGGCGTGATGTAGTTCTTCGTCCCGCCGGGCACCTGCGGCTCGGCTTCCGGCTCTTCCTCGAGCGCGTCGCTTTCGCGCGTGAATGCCTTGCTCATCGTGCTCTCATTCCGGTGATTCGTCTCGTAGCCGCGTGCGCGGCTCAACTATAATAGCCGCGGCTTGGGCCCGTGTCAGGGAGGCGCCATGAAGTGGAACAGCAAGCGGCTGCGGGAGATCGCGCTGATCGTTCTGGTGGTCGTCACCGCGGCCTTCGCCAACCTGCCCGACGACCTGCTCGAGCGCTTCGACATCAACCGGGACCTGCTGCTCGGCTCGCTCGCGCTGACGGTGTTCATCGCGCTGTTCCTCTATCTCAGGTTCCAGTTCTTCTTCCTGGTGGTGCTCCTCGCGGTGGCCGCCAACATGCCCGGGGAGGTCGCCGACAGCCTGGGGATCTCCACCACGCCGCTGATCATCGCCATGGCGACGATGGTCGGCTTCTCGCTCATCAACTACGTCGTGGACCTGCTTCCCACCGGCCTGGAGAAAAGGCCCAAGCAGCACAGCGCCGAGGGCATCAAGGTGCTCTTCTACGCCATCGAGAAGGGCAATCTCGCCTACGCGCAGAAAATCCTCGCGCAGAACTTCGACCCCAATCTGGTGGCCGAGAACGGCTACACGCCGCTCATGTACGCCGCGGCGCGCGGCGACACCAAGATGGTGGACCTGCTGCTCAGGAACGGCGCGAATGTCAATCTCGTGAGCCGTGACGGCGACACCGCGATCGAGCTCGCCCTGCGCATAGGCGCCCAGGAATGCGCCGACATCCTGAAGAAGGCGCGCGGCGAGCAGCTCCTCCGGGAGCAGGCGCTGCACGCCGGGCACGCCGCCAAGGAATGAGGCGCGAACCGTAACAAATTGTGTCCCCGGGGCGGCGCGAGGAACTTCGATCCGGGCGCGTTGCCCAAAACGCGTTACCTGAAACCCTTCAGAGGTTCGGCATGTCGATCAGAATACTTCCCCTGATACTGGTCGCGTTCGCGGCCGCAACGACCCTGGGATGCGAGGGCGGCAAGTTCTCGCCCATCTCCGCGTCCCAGGCCCAGGTGTCCCAGGCCCGGGCGTCCCAGGCCCAGACGCCCGCCGCGCAGGCGTCGGCGACGACGGCCCGCGCGCTTCCCGATTTCAGCGCTCTCGTCGAGCAGTACGGGCCCGCGGTCGTGAACATCAGCACCACGGCGAAGGTGCACACCCAGATGCAGCAGTTCCAGTTTCCCGGCGAGCCCGGCGATCCGTTCTTCGAGTTCTTCAAGCGTTTCCAGATTCCCATGCCCCAGGGCGGCGACATGATCCGCAAGGGAGTGGGGTCCGGCTTCATCATCAGCCCCGACGGCTACATCCTCACCAACGCGCACGTGGTCGACGACGCGGGCGAGGTCATGGTCAAGCTCACCGACAACCGCGAGTTCAAGGCGAAAGTGGTCGGCACCGACCAGCGCACCGACGTCGCCCTGGTCAAGATCGACGCGAAGAATCTTCCCTCGGTGCGCATCGGCGAGTCCTCGAAGTCGAAGGTCGGCGAATGGGTCGCCGCGATCGGCTCGCCCTTCGGCCTGGAGAACTCGGTCACCGCGGGCATCATCTCCGCCAAGTCGCGCTCGTTGCCCGACGAGAACTACGTGCCCTTCATCCAGACCGACGTCGCGATCAACCCCGGCAACTCCGGCGGGCCGCTTTTCAACATGGCGGGCGAGGTGATCGGCATCAACTCGCAGATCTACAGCCGCACGGGCGGCTACATGGGCCTGTCCTTCGCGGTTCCCATCGAAGTCGCGATGAAGGTCAAGAACGACCTGCAGAAGTACGGCAAGGTGAGCCGCGGGCGCCTGGGCGTCACCATCCAGAGCGTGAACCAGGATCTGGCGGATTCCTTCGGCCTCAAGAAGCCGCAGGGCGCCCTGGTGAGCGCCGTCGAGCCCAGGAGTCCCGCCGACAAGGCCGGAATCAGGACGGGCGATATCATCCTGTCGGTGGACGGGCGGGCGATCGAGGACTCGGTCGATCTGTCCCGCGTCATCGGCGAATCCCGCCCGGGGACGCAGGTCAAGCTCAGGATCTGGCGCGGGGGCGAGACGAAGGAGCTGAGTGCCTCCCTCGCCGAAGCTCCCGGGGAAAAACTGGCGAAAGCGGACACCGACAGCAAGGTGATGCCGGGCAAGCTCGGCGTGGAAGTGCGGCCGCTCACCGAGGACGAGCGCAAGGAGGCCAAGACGGAAGGCGGACTGCTGGTCGAGCAGGCGGGCGGCGCGGCGGCGCGCGCCGGCGTGCAGGCGGGCGATGTCATTCTCGCCTTCAACAACCAGCCCCTGAAATCGGTCGATCAGCTGCGCCGCCTCGTCGACAAATCGCGCGGCAGCGTCGCCCTCCTCATACAGCGCGAAGGCAACAAGATCTTCGTGCCGGTCAAGCTCGGCTGACCCGCACCGCTTCCGCGAAAAACCGCACCCCAGGGTGCGGTTTTTTTTCGCCTCGATGCGCGCTCGCCTGCTGTTAGAATCGGCCGGACCCCCGAGGAGGATCCCATGGCCGCACCCCGATCCCTGCAGTTCGACACGCTCAGCCTGCACGCGGGCTCCAGGCCCGACCCGGTCACCGGCGCGCGCGCGACGCCGATCTATTTCACCACCTCCTTCGTGTTCCGCGACGCCGACCACGCCGCGGCGCTCTTCAACATGGAGCGCGCCGGCCACGTCTACTCGCGAATTTCCAATCCGACCAACGCCGTGCTCGAGGAGCGCATCGCGGCGCTCGAAGGCGGCGTCGGCGCGATCGCGACGGCGAGCGGCCAGGCGGCGCTGCACCTCGCGATCGCCACGATCGCGGGCGCGGGCGCGCACGTCGTCGCCTCGCGCGCGCTCTACGGCGGCTCGCACAATCTGCTCTCCTACACGCTGCCGCGCTTCGGCATCGAGACGAGCTTCGTCGATCCGCGCGATCTGTCCGCGTGGAAAAAAGCGATCCGGCCGAACACCAGGCTGCTTTTCGGCGAGACCCTCGGGAATCCCGGGCTCGAGGTCCTCGACATTCCCTCCGTTTCGGCGATCGCGCACGGCGCCAGGCTGCCCTTGCTCGTCGATTCGACGTTCACGACGCCGTATCTGCTCAAGCCCTTCGATCACGGCGCCGACCTCGTCTACCACTCGGCGACCAAGTTCCTCGGCGGCCACGGCGTCGCGATCGGCGGCGTGCTCGTCGACGGAGGCACGTTCGACTGGGAGGCCTCGGGGAAATTTCCGGAGCTGACCGAGCCTTATGCCGGCTTCCACGGGATGGATTTCCAGGAGGAATCGACCGTGGCCGCGTTCCTGCTGCGCGCGAGGCGCGAGGGCCTGCGCGATTTCGGCGCGTGCATGAGCCCGGCGACCGCGTTCCAGATCCTCCAGGGCGTGGAGACGCTGCCGCTCAGGATGGAGCGGCATGTCGCGAACACGCGAACGGTGATCTCCTTTCTGGGCGGGCAGGCCGCGGTCGAGTCGATCGCGTACCCGGAGCTGCCCTCGCACCCGGACCACGCCCTCGCGGAGCGGCTGCTGCCGCGCGGTTGCGGCGCGGTTTTCAGCTTCGACCTCGCGGGCGACCGGGCGGCCGGGCGGCGCTTCATCGAGGCCCTGCGGATCTTCTCGCACCTCGCCAACGTCGGCGACGCCAAGTCGCTGGTGATCCATCCGGCGAGCACGACGCACTTCCGCATGAGCGACGCGGCGCTGGCCGGGGCCGGCATCGGCCCGGGCACGATACGGCTCTCGGTCGGGCTCGAGGATCCCGACGACCTGATCGAGGACCTCGCGCGCGGCCTGCGCGCCGCCGCGAGGGCGTGAGCATGGAGCTCCGGGTCGGCAGCGAGCCCGCCTACGCCTACACCGGCGGGAAGACGTTCGACCCGCAGCTTCCCGTCGTCGTCCTGATTCACGGCGGCGAGCAGGATCACTCGGTCTGGATTCTGCAGTCGCGCTACCTCGCCCACCACGGCTATGCGGTGCTCGCTGCCGATCTGCCGGGGCACGGCAGGAGCGGCGGCGCGCCGCTCGCGAGCGTCGAGGCGATGGCGGACTGGATCGTTGCCCTGCTCGACGCGGCGGGGGCGCGCACCGTGGCCCTGGTCGGCCACAGCATGGGATCGCTGGTTGCGCTCGAATGCGCGGCGAGACACCCGGAGCGCACGGCTCGCCTCGCTCTCGTCGGCACGGCCTTTCCGATGCGCGTCTCGCCGGACCTGCTCGAGGCGACGAAGCACCGGGAAGCGGACGCGCTGCTCACGATCAACGCCTGGTCCCACGCGGCCTACGCGCACTACCCGGGCAACCCGGGCCCGGGCTCCTGGGTGAGGGGCGGAGCCCTGCGCCTGACGCAGCGCCAGAAACCGGGCGTGCTGCACGCCGACTTCGCCGCGTGCGACAACTACGATGCCGGGCTCGAGCGCGCCGCCCGGGTGAAATGCCCCGCCCTCTTCCTTCTGGGCGCGCGCGATGCGATGATGTCCGCTCGTTCCGGGGAGAATCTCGCGAAGGCGGTCCCCAACGCGACCGTGAAGACGCTGGGCGACAGCGGCCACAATCTCATGGGCGAAAAGCCCGACGAAGTCCTCGACGCCTTGATGGAGTTCCTCCGTGGCTAATCCGCTTTTTTTCCGCGCGCAGACCGCCTCGCTTCTGCTGCTC
>DASSJA010000292.1:0-2153 GCA_035691445.1 Burkholderiales bacterium
GTGCGCGGTCGAGTTGAGCTTGACTTGGGGGGCCTTGTCCATCAGGGACTCCTTGACTCCTCTAGCCGGGCACCCGGTACACGACGTCGTTGTCGCGTGCGTGCTGGACGACCTTCAGGCCGATCTCGTCCCCCGGGAGGGCCTCCGACACGGCCTCGTGCTCGATCTGCATGGACTCCACCCGCTGGCGGAAGTCGCTGGTGTGGCCGAGCACCCGGATCGTCTGCCCGACGCTCAGGGCCGCCTCCAGGCGCACCGCCGCCACCGACAGGTGGCCGTAGTAGTGGCTCACGACCCCGACGCGCACCTCGCCCGGCATCGGGCCGCGAGGGGCGACCTGGGGCGCGGGGGCCGGGCGCGGCTTGGGTGCGGCGCGGACCGCCGCCTTTCTCTTCGGTGCGGCACGCTTGGGCGTGGGTTTTCTCGCCGGGACTTTCTTCTTCAGCGCCTTGGATTTCCTGCCAGGCGCCGGCTTTTTCGCCGGGGCTTTGCGTTTGACTTTCGGTTTCTTCTTTGCGGCGGCCATGACACCCCCTGTCGAGGAACGAGCCCGACTATCCTAGTCGCCCGGGCGGAACAGATCAATCGCCTCAGGAAAGGGCCTCGGCCACCGCCCGCTCGACGTGCAGATGGGCGGTATCGAGCAGGGTCACGCCGATGTCGATCGCGCCGCGCAGCAGCAGCGGCAGCTCCGTCCCGCCGAGGATCAGCGCCTCGATCCCCTGCTCGGCCTTCATCCTGCGCGCGATGGAGATATAGCGCTCGCGCGTCTCGGGGCGGACGATTCCGTTGACGAGCTCGTTCAGGTAGGTTTCATGGATGAACTCCTGGTCCCCCGACCCGGGGATCGAAACCTCGATCCCTTCGCGCGCGAATACCTTCTGGTAGAACCCGCCCTGCATCGTGAAGCGCGTTCCGAAGAGTCCCACGCGCTTGAGCTTGCGGCCGAGGGCCGCACGGCAAGCGGTTTCGACGATGCTGATGAGCGGGATGGGCGAGGCGTCCTCGATCTCGTCGAACACGATATGCGGCGTGTTGGAAGACAGCAGCCCGTGGGTCGCGCCGGCCCGCGCCAGGCGGTGGATCTCCTCGAGCAGGTATGCCGCCAGCCCGGGGAGATCGCCCGAGCTGACGAGCTTCAGCGCTCTTGCGAGGTCGATGCAGTTGATGAGCAGCGGCGGGTAGCCGCCGTCGGGCCTGCTCTCCCTGTAGATCGAAACGAACAGCCGGTAATAGTCGATCGTCGATTCGGGGCCTATGCCGCCGATGATCCCGATCAGCTTCGTCTTCACCGTTCATCCACCAGATGGGCGATCGAGTTCGCATAGTAGCGCAGCAGCGGCACCTCGTTCTCCCGCGCGAGGTAGGCTCCGTCCTTCTCCTCGACGAGGTGCCGCATGAGCAGCATGCGCAGGCCGGCGTCGAGCGCGTAGTCGAGATCTCGCCGCGGCACGTAGACGCGCGCCGCGGAGCGATCGAGGCGCTCGATCAGGCGCTCGACCTCGGCCTTGAGCTCGATCGCGGTGAGCTCCCGCCCGGGATTGCGCACGAACACGGTCGCCATCAGGGGTACGGGCACCACCGGCACGATGCGACCGACGGCGCGCATGAGGTGCTCGCCGAGCGCCGAGGTCTCGCGCCTGCGCTCCTCGCCAGACAGCCTCTGGAAATCGACGCCGCGCGAGCGGCAGTAGTCGCGCATCGAGATGGGCGATCCGAAGTTGACGCAGGCGTAGCCGAAACGGTGCCACTCGCTCGCGAGCATCAGCCTTACGTTGCGCGCGGCGAATGCAAGCGTTCTCCACAGCGCCCTGACGCGGCCTGCGCGCCGCGCATTCGGGTCGAGCGCAAGCAGCAGGCTGCGGTCCTCGAGGACGCGGTCGTAGTTGATCCCCAGCGGCACGAACACGAGGTCGTGCTCTCCCTCGGGACGAAAGCCGCGCATCATGTAGTCGATCACGCCCAGCCTCGGCTCCCGGATTCGACCGTCGCGAGTCAAACCTCCTTCGGGGAAGAGCGCCTGCGGCGTCGACTGCTTCTCCCCCGAGCGAAGCAGCGTGCGATCCTCGAGCACGCGGTCGTAATTGATGCCGAGCGGCAGGAACACGAGGTCGCGTTCGCCGTCGACACGGAAGCCGCGCATCATGTAATCG
>DASSJA010000293.1:0-2139 GCA_035691445.1 Burkholderiales bacterium
CGGCGGCGTTGTCGGCTATTTCAATTCCGGGCACGTCGGCGTATGGGCGAGGAAGCCCTAGCGCGCCTTCACGAGCGGTCCTCGACCTCGTAGCCCGCCGCGATCCAGGCATCCAGCCCGCCGTACAGCGGGCGCACTTTGGTGTAGCCCAGGCCGATCAGTTTTTTCGCGACTTGCGCCGCCGAAGCTTCGTTGGGACAGGTGCAGTAGAAAACCATCTCGCGATCGGCGGGCAGCTCCTCGAGGCGCCGCTCCACTTCGTCGAGCTCCATCGCCAGCGCGCCGGGAATGAAACGCCGGTCGAGATCGCGCGAGCTCCGCGAGCGCACGTCCACCACCACCGGGCGCTTGCCCCTGTCCATGAGCGAGCGCAGCTCGCCGACGCCGATCCGCGCGATGCGCAGCGTCTTGTAGAAGCGCCGCCGCTCCCACCACTTGAGGGCGACGTACGCGGCGAGGAGCGCGCCGATCGCTTCCACCGCCAGGGTCCCGAGGCCTTCGAGATCCACGAGGAGCTCGTTGATGCCGGCGTGGAACACCATCCCCGCGGCGATCGCGGCGCCCGCCCAGATCGTCACCCCCAGGCCGTTCAGCAGGAAGAACGACGGCCAGCCCAGGCGCATCGCGCCCGCGAGCGGCGGCGTGATGGTCGAGAGGCCGGGGATGAACTTCGACAGCACCAGGGTCAATGCGCCCCAGCGCTCGAAGCGGACCTCGGTCTGGCGCACGCAGGAATCGGGCGAGAGCGACATGCGGCACAGGAGCGTCATCACGCGCCGGCCGTAGCGCCGGCCCGCGAGGTACCAGAGCCCGTCGCCGATCATGCACGCGGCGAAGGCGACGCCGAAGATCGCCCACGCGGAAAACTTCCCTCCGGCCGCGAGCGCGCCGGCGACGATCAGCGTCGGGATCGCGGGAATCGGCAGCCCCAGCTGCTCGAGCAGCACGTTCGCGAAAACCAGCGCGAGGCCGTATTGCGTGATCAACTCGTTCATCCGTTTTCCCGTGCCGGAAACGAAACGCCCCGGTTCCCCGGGGCGTCGTCCTGCCGTGAGGCAGTGGGCGCGTGAAGTGTATCACGCCGAATTTCCGGCTCCGCCTCCGGCGTGGCACACTCTCGCCATCCGTTCGAACCGGGAGGACTCATGATCCGCGCAATCTTCTTCATCTTCGCGGCGCTCGCCGCGTGCGGCGCGTCGGCGCAGGCGAGGCGGGACTTCGACGCCGAATACCGGGCCGCGGTGCAATCGGCCAAGGACGCCGCGGGGTTCGAGTTCCTCGGGACCCTCGTTCGCACCTGCCTGCTGCCGCAGAGCGGCGGCGAGGACACGAGCGACAAGCTGCCTCCCTACATCGCCGATCCCGGGAAAGTGCCCCCGCGCGACACGTGGTACGCCCCGCCCGCGAAGGTGTTCGACAACCTGTATTTCGTCGGCGGCAAGATCCATTCGTCGTGGGCGCTGACGACCAGGGACGGCATCATCCTCATCGACACCCTCTACCCGTACAACTCCGAGGAGCTGATCGTCGGCGGCATGAAAAAGCTCGGCCTCGACCCGAAGGACATCAAGTACCTGATCATCTCGCACGCGCACGGCGACCACATCGGCGGCGCCGCGATGATCCAGTCGCGCTACCACCCGCGCGTCGTCATGGGCGGTCCGGACTGGGACACCGTCGAGAAACACCCGAACCGCTACAAGACCATGTCGCCCAGGCGCGACATCGTCGCGACCGACGGCATGAAAATCTCGCTCGGCGGCGAGACCGTCACCATCTGGCTCACCCCCGGCCACACGCCCGGCACCCTCTCGTATACGTTTACAGTCCTCGACCACGGCAAGCCGCTCAACGTCGCCTACTCCGGAGGCACCGCGTTCAACTTCGTCAACAACACCCCGGACCCGGGCATCAGGAACTTCCAGACCTACATCGACTCGCAAAAACGCATGGCCGGCCACGCCGCGGCGACCGGCGCCACCATCCTGCTATCCAACCACTCCGAGTTCGACAACGCCTTCAACAAAAACAGAATGCTCGCCGGCCGCGGCGACGGACCGCATCCATACGACATCGGAAGCCAATGGGTGCAGCGGTATTTTCAGGTGATGCAGGGTTGCGCGCGAGCGGCGCAGATCA
>DASSJA010000294.1:0-3851 GCA_035691445.1 Burkholderiales bacterium
CCCGGGGGCTTGCCCTGTTCGAGAAGCAGGCCGAGATTCCGCCCTGAGAGGGGCACCACCTCGTCGACTTCCAGTGCGATCTCGCGCACCGGTTCGGCGAGCGCGAGGCCGGAAAACCGCTCGCGCGCGAGCAGGGTGAAGTGCCCGATGTCGCGCGAAGGCGCGACCAGGCCGATCGCGATCTCGGCGGCGGCGCGCTCACGGTGCTTGAGCCGAAACACCAGGCGCTGCGTGCCGCCCAGGCGCGCGGCGAGAAATCCGCCGAGCTGGACGATCAGCCGCCTCGCCGCAAACAGCAAGGCCTCGGCCTGGGCCACCTCGGAGAAAAGCTCGATCGCCGCGCTGAACCGCGCGGGCGGAACGAAGAAATTCCGCGGATCGGGGAGCCGCCCCAGCGCGCGGTCGAATTCATCGAGCAGTCCCTGCCCGAAGCGTCGCGCCACGCCTTCGCGCGGCAGCGCATGCAGCTCGCCGAGCGTGCGAACGCCGATCGCTTCGAGCGCTTCCGGCGTTTCCTCGTTTCTGCCGAGCACTTCCACGGGCAGCGCGGCCAGTTCAGGCTCGAGCTCCGTCACGGATCCGATGAAGCGATCTTTCCCGGCCAAGGCGAGCCAGAAAGCCGCCCGAGGCGTGGGCGCGCCGGCAAGCGCGGCACTCCAGCCCATTTCCGCAAGCTCCCCGCGCAGGCGCTCGAGGAGCGACTCCAGGCCGCCGAAGAGCTTCAGGCTGCCCGCGGCATCGAGCAGCACGGTGTCGGGAAACTCGAGCGCTACGCCGGGCGTAAACTGCGCCGCCCAGCCGGCCACGCCGAGCAAGGCTTCGGTCTCCCCCGCCGGGTCGCGCGGCACGATGCGCAGCCGCGGTGCGAGGGCAAGCGCCGCCGAAACGTCCATGCCGGCGAGAACGCCTCGCGCGCGGGCCTTGCGGTCGCAGGCGAAAACGCGGTGCCGCTCTTCGAGGGCGAAAGGCTCAGGCGCGGACGAGCCGCGCAGGAAAATCTCGAGCGGCAGCTGCGGCAGCCGGATGGCGATCCACATGAGGGTTCCTGCTGCGCACGGCAGGCGGCATCGCCGGCAACAGAATGGAGCGGGTGAGGGGAGTGCCGCGGCGCTTGAGCACGCGCACCGCGAGGCCGCCGCCTGCCGTGTCGAGCGAGATCCGCAGCGCCGCAGGGGAGAATTCGCCGGCAAGCTCCGCGGCCCTGAACAGGAAGGCGGGTGCCTGCCCGCCTTCGGCGGCGATCTGCAGGCGCCTCAGCTCCGCGTACTTCGCCCCCTGGAGCCAGGCGAGCACCGCGCCGCAAGCGTTCGCGGCGAGCGCCTGCTCGGCCGCCCAGAGCGTTTCTTTCGCGGTGGCGGTTCGGACGATGACGAGCCTGCCGATATCGATCCCCGCCGCGGCGAGCGCCGGAGCATAGGGCAGGTGGGGTGGAGCGATCCAGGCGAGCCTCGATCCGCGCCGTGACAACCCGGCAAGCGCGGGTCCGAGCAGGCGCAACTCGCCGATGCCTTCGTGCGCGGGCAGTATCTCGGTCAGCGCTCCGGCAGGCCAGCCTCCGCCGGGAAGTTCGGCGTCAAGCTCTCCAAATCCGCTGGGAACGACACGGTAGACGAAAGATCGGCCGGCCCGGTTCAAGCTGTCGCCGCGCCAGATGTCGGGGCGCTCGAGCAGGGCGGAGAAAGAGAAAGGCATGCCCGCCACGAATCCCCGGGAAGAGCGGCGCCGGAGTCAAAGAGGTCTGCGGATCACGCCGACGCCCAGGCCCTCGATGGCGAATTCGCCTTCGCGCGGGTCGACGATGATCGCTTCGAACTCGGGATTCTCGGGGAGCAGCTCCACGGCGTTGCCGCGGCGGCGCAGGCGCTTCACCGTGACCTCATCGCCCACCCGTGCCACCACGATCTGTCCCGAGCGCGCCTCGCGCGTGCGGTGCACCGCAAGCAGGTCGCCGTCGAGTATGCCGGCATCGCGCATGCTCATGCCGCGGACTTTCAACAGGTAATCGGCGCGCGGCTGGAACAGGGCAGGGTCCACCTGGCAGCGCCGCTCGACGTGCTCCTCGGCGAGGATGGGACTGCCCGCGGCCACGCGGCCTATCAGCGGCAGCCCCAGCCCCTCGGTGAGGCGGATGCCGCGCGAAGCGCCCGGGGTCAGCTCGATCGCGCCCTTCCTCTCCAGCATCCGCAGATGCTCCTCGGCGGCGTTGGCCGAGCTGTAGCGGAACGCCTTCGAGATCTCGACCCGGGTCGGAGGGAAGCCGGTCTTTTCGATGGATTTGCGGACGAAGTTGAGGATTTTCTGCTGTTTGGGGGTGAGCTCTTCGGTCATGGGGCCTCCATATCTGTATTTATATACAGTCTTGGTCCGCTTGGCAAGGGGCGTATAATTCGCCACCCATGGCGCAGATCTACGAATCCGATATCACCCGGATGATCCGCGAACTGCTTCGGGACAAGCCGCATATCGTCCAGGAGCAGAAAAAGGGGCGGGCCCTGTGGTGGGACAAGAAGCTCGATCCGGAAGATCTGGAGCGCGCCCGGGAATCAAACGTCAAGCAGCAAGGCTACGTCTATCAAAACAAGGTTTGACCCCAGCCGCCTTGCATTCGCCGCGGCCGTCGCGTACTGCGTTTTGCTCGCCGCCTGCGGCAGCTTGTCCTCGAAAGAGGAGGTCGGACCCCCGATCGACCCGCTGCCGGCAACCGCGCTGTCCGAGCGCGGGGACAGCCTACCGGAACGGGAGCTGATCGCCGAGCTGAACCGGAAGAGGGATTGGAACGGGTTGTTGCACTACGCGCAGGAACGCCAGCGCGTGGACCCCGAGGGACCCGACTGGGGCGTGATCGCCGGCTACGCCTGGCTGCGCCGCGGCGATTATTCGAAAGCGAGCTCCTTGCTTTCGCAGGTCGTTCGGCGCAATCCGGAGGACGTCGGGGCCTGGAATCTCCTCGGCGAATCCCAGCGCAAAGCGGGCCAGCCCGGATTGGCGGCCCGGACCCTCGAGCGGGCCAGCGCGATCGGCCGCACCTCGTACGTCACGTTCTTCTACCTGGGGGAATCGTACCGCGAGGCCCAAAGGCTCGATCGTGCGATCCCGGCCTATCGCGAGGCGGTGCGCCTGGAGCCGGAGTTCGCCCGCGCGTGGTTCGAGCTGGGCGCGGCTTGCGTCCGGACCGGGGATAAGGACGACGTCGCGGCATCCCTGGAACGCCTGGAGAAGCTCGATCCGGCGCTGGCCGGGGAGCTGAAGAAGCGGATCGAGGCAAGCATGCGATAAGGCGAAGTCTCCTGAGCTGACTGTATGCGTTGTCGCATATGTGTATTATGTCAAATAAGAGGTCTACCAGCACCTCCCACGGCTTCGAACCATCCCTCTACCCCTTTTGGTTGTCCTACCGCACTCGTAAGGTCAGATAGTTACCGCATCTGCCTCAAGTGTTTTCGAGATGGTCTCCGCGCACAAAGAGCCCGAAGAAATTCCGGGTCGTTGCTTCCGCGAGCGACTCCAGCGACAGGTTGCGGAGGCGGGCCACCTCTTCCGCAACGTGCCGAACCCAACCCGGCCGGTTCGTCTTGCCACGGTGCGGAACCGGCGCGAGGTAGGGAGAGTCGGTCTCGACCAGCAGCCGCTCCAACGGCACGGTCCGCGCTACCTCCTTGAGCCGTCCCGCGTTCTTGAATGTGACGATCCCCGAAAAGGAAACGTGGAACCCGAGCCCCAGGGCCGCGTCGGCCACTTCCTGCGATTCGGTGAAGCAGTGCATCACGCCCCCGACCTCGGCGGCGCCCTCCTCGCGCATGATCCTCAGCGTGTCTTCGGCCGCATCGCGCGTATGGACCACGAGCGGCTTT
>DASSJA010000295.1:0-3453 GCA_035691445.1 Burkholderiales bacterium
GATCCTGGAGGGCATGCGCCGGGCCTCGGGCTGGATCATCCCGGCGGTGGTCGTCGCTTTCCTCCTCTACGCCCTGTTCGGGGAGCATCTGCCCGGATCGTGGGCACACCGGAGCTACGAGGTCGGCAGGCTGGTCGGCCAGATGTACATGACGCTCGAAGGCATCTTCGGCGTGGCCGTGGATGTCTCGTCTTCGCTCATCATTCTCTTCACGATCTTCGGCGCCTTTCTGCAATTCTCGGGCGCCGGGAAGTTCTTCATCGATTTTTCGCTCTCGGCCATGGGCGGCAAGTCCACGGGCGCCGGCCGCACCGTAGTGCTCGCCTCGTTCCTGCTCGGAGGCCCCTCCGGGAGCGGCGTCGCCACCACGGTGACACTGGGATCGGTCGCCTATCCGATGCTCGCCAAGGCCGGGTACGGCAAGGACGCGGCGGGGGGGCTGCTCGCCGCGGGGGGGCTGGGCGCCATCATCTCGCCCCCGGTGCTCGGCGCGGCGGCCTTCCTGATCGCGGAGTTCCTGAAGATCTCGTATCTCGACGTGCTGCTGATGGCGACCATCCCGACCTGCCTCTACTACTTCGCGCTCTTCATCATGGTGGAGATCGACGCGCGCAAGTTCGGCATGAGCGGGGTGCGCCTGGAGCACGTGGAGTCGCTGTGGAAGCTGACCAGGCAGTACTGGTTCCATTTCCTGTCGCTCGTCTCGATCGTCGTATTCATGCTGCTCGGGTATTCGCCGGTGATGTCGGTGTTCTGGGCAACGGTGGCTTCGTTCGCGACGAGCTTCCTGCACCGCGACTGCGCGATGTTCTCCTACGACCTGTTCCGCGGCCGCGAGCCCTGGGTGAAAGGGATCTTCCAGTCGAAGTTCTTCAAGGCCCTCGAGGCCGGCTCGACCGGGGTGCTCAATGTCGCGATCACCTGCGCGGGTGCGGGGCTCATCGTCGGCGTGGTCACCCTCACCGGCCTCGGACTCAAGTTCAGCGCGATCATCATCGATTACGCTGGAGGGTCGCTCCTGCTCACCGCGGTCTATACCTCGTTCATCGTCTGGATCGTCGGCCTGGCGGTGCCGGTCACGGCGTCCTACATCATCTGCGCGGTGATCGCCGCGCCGGCACTGATCAAGCTGGGCGTGCCCGATTTCGCCGCGCACATGTTCATTTTCTACTACGCTGTGCTCTCCGAGGTGTCTCCGCCCACCGCGCTTTCGCCCTTCGCGGCCGCGGCGATCACCGGCGGCGACCCGTACCGGACGACGCTGCAATCCTGGAAGTACACCCTGCCGGCGTTCCTCGTCCCCTTCATGTTCGTGCTCGACCCGTCCGGCACGGGGCTGTTGCTCACCGGTTCGATCAAGACGCTGGGCGGGGCGGACTGGGGGTCGATCGCGCTGGTGACGGGCACCGCGGCGCTTGGCATCGCCGCGCTGGCGGGCGGGGTTCAGGGTTGGCTGTTCGGGCGCACCAACCGGATCGAGAAATGGATGCTGGTCGCGGCGGGTCTTGCACTCGTATATCCGACGGCGACCGCCGACATGGTGGGCTTCGGCCTGTTCGCCCTCGTGGTCGTCATGCAGCTCCTGCGCATGCGCGCCGCGCGACCGGCGGCTTAGCTCGGCTGCCATGAACGCGGCGAACGCCGCCCTGCTGGACGGCTTCTGCGACGCGGTCTGGCTCGAGGACGGGCTGGCCAGGAACACACTCGAATCCTACCGCCACGATCTGCGCCTGTTCGCCCAATGGCTCGAGCAGCACGGCCGCTCCTCGCTGCTGGACGCGGAAGAAGCGGATCTCGCCGGATACCTCGCGTCGCGCTCCTCCGACGGCGGCCTGCGGAAAAAGCGCGGAATCCGCTCGAGCACCCAGGCGCGCTTGCACTCGAGCTTGAAGCGCTTCTACCAATTCCTCGCCCGCGGCGGCCGCATCGAGATCGACCCGACGCTCAAGCTCGATCCCCCGAAGAAGCCACCGCGCTTCCCGAAAACGCTCTCGGAGGAGGATGTCGAGGCGCTGCTCGGGCAGCCCGACGCGGCGACGCCGTTGGGCCTGCGCGACCGTGCCATGCTGGAAGTGCTCTACGCCAGCGGGCTGCGGGTCTCGGAGCTGGTGCGGCTGAAGCTGGCGGAGGTGAGTTTCGACATGGGCGTGGTGCGCATTTTCGGCAAGGGTTCGAAAGAGCGCATGGTGCCGCTCGGGGATGAAGCGGTCGACTGGCTCCAGCGGTATCTGAAGGAGAGCCGGCCCGCCATACTGAAGAAGCGCTCGAGCGACTACGTGTTCGTCACCGGGCGAGGAGGGGCGATGACGCGGCAGGCCTTCTGGCACCTCCTCAAGAAACGCGCCACGACTGCCGTACCCGGCAAGGCGCTCTCTCCGCACACGCTGCGCCACGCCTTCGCGACGCACTTGCTAAATCACGGCGCCGATCTGCGAGTGGTGCAGCTCCTGCTCGGCCACGCCGACATCTCGACCACGCAGATCTACACCCACGTGGCGCGGGAGCGCCTCAAGGCCCTGCACCAGAAGCACCACCCCCGAGCCTAGGCCTCAGGTCTTGCCGCGCTCGATCGTCACGCCCACCCGTTGGGCCTCGCGCAGCACCCCGAGCTTGGCGACGCTGACCTTGACGCGGGGAGAATCGAATTTTCCGAGGAGCGAATCGGCGATGCGCTCCGCCAGACTCTCGACCAGACCGAAGCGTTCTTTCGCGAGTAGCGCGCGGATGTGCTCCACGACCACCGAATAGTCGATCGTATCGGCGACCTTCCCGGTCTTGAACACCCTGCTCGCGGCCGGCAGGCCGATCTCGAGATCGATCTCGATCGTCTGCGGCGCTATTTTCTCGTGGCGGTAAAGCCCGATCGAGGCCTGGAGGCGCAGCTCGCGGATGAAGACGGTATCCAATGATGAACCTGGGGGACCTGGGTTGGACAAGGTCGTCGAGCAGCCCGGCACGCGCCTTTCCCCGGGATTCAGGGGCGCTGCTAAACTCTGTCGCGAATTCTAGTGGAAGGCCATGGCCGCCGCAGTATTTATTTTGATCGCCTACCTGATCGGGTCGCTTTCGTTCGCGGTCATCGTAAGCCGCGCCTTTGCGTTGCCGGACCCGCGTTCCTACGGTTCCGGCAACCCCGGCGCGACCAACGTGCTTCGCACGGGCAAGAAGGTCGCGGCGCTGTTGACGCTCGTCGGCGACGGCGGAAAGGGCTGGCTCGCGGTGTTCCTGGCGGCGCACTATGCCGCCGGCTTCGGTGTGGATGGAATCTGGATCCCGGCCTGCGCGGTTTCAGTGTTCCTGGGTCACGTGTTCCCGGTTTTCCTCCGTTTCAAGGGAGGCAAGGGAGTCGCCACCGCGGGAGGCACCTTGCTCGCGATCGACCTTTCGCTGGGTCTCGCGGCGCTCGCGACGTGGGCTGCCGTCGCGCTGCTGCTGCGCTACGCATCGCTGGCG
>DASSJA010000296.1:0-2691 GCA_035691445.1 Burkholderiales bacterium
GCAGTATCGCGAGCACCCACAGAGGGCGGGTGGCGAAATCACGGACGTTCCTCGGCGTGAAGCGGAAGCGGATCGCAAAATCGTTGTGAAAGTGGCGCTCGCGCTTGCCGCCGACAGGCACGTCCACGGTTACCATCAGCGCCTCGTAGCCGAACTGCCGCGCGCGCTCGACGAGGCCCAGGGTCATGTCGCGTTGCTGGAAGATGTAGGCCTGGAACCACAGCCGCCCCCCCGCCTCGCGCGCGATGCGCTCGATCGACGCGGTCGCCATGGTGGAAAGGGTATACGGAATCGCGGCCGCGGCGGCCGCGCGCGCGACGCCGACGTCGCCGAACGGCCAGCCGAAACCGATTCCGCCGGTGGGACCCACCGCGATCGGCAGCGCGGAGGGCGCGCCGAGTATCGAGGTCGCGGTGTCGATGCGCGCGACACCCGAGAGCATTTTCGGGGCGATGCGCACGCGCTCGAACGCCGCGCGGTTGGCGCGCAGCGTGATCTCGTCCTCGGCGGCGCCGTCGAAGAAGTCGAACACCGCCCGCGGCAGCCGCCGCTTCGCGATCCTGCGCAGATCCTCGATGTTCCACGCTCGGAGCACCCGCGCCGCCGCGCGCCGCGAGGCCGGGCACGAGGAACGCGCGAGCCGGCCCGCGGCGCTCCCGATGTCGGCCACGGTATTCATTCGGCCTTCACTCCCGAGGCCTTGATGACCCGCGCCCAGCGGTCGTGGTCTTTTCGGAGGAAGGCGGCGAACTCGGCGGGGGTGTCGGCGACGGTGACCGCGCCCAGCGCCTTCATCCGCTCCTGCGTGCGCGGCCGGGCGAGCGATTTCCTCATTTCGTCGGCGAGGCGGCTCACGACCGGCGCCGGCGTGCCCGCGGGCGCGAGCATGCCGACCCAGGGCGCCGTCTCCTCGAATCCGGGCAGGCCCGACTCGGCCATCGTCGGCACGCCGGGAAAATCGGGATGAGGCCGGGGCGTGCCGACCGCGAGCACCTTGATCTTCTTCGCCGCGACCTGGTCCGCGATGCCGACGATGGGATAGAACATGAAGGTCACGCGGCCCGCCATCACTTCGGCGAGCGCCGGCCCGTTGCCCTTGAAGGGAACGTTGATCATCTTCGTGCCGGTGAAATTCTCGAGCATCGCGCCGGCCAGGTGCGAGGAGCCGCCTATTCCCGACGTGCCGTAGCTGATTTCGCCGGGCCTGGCCTTGGCGCGCGCGAGCAGGTCCTCCATCGAGCGGTCGGGGCTCGCGGCGCCGGTCACGATCACCATGGGCAGCACTGCCGCGTTGCTGATCGGTGCGAAGTCCCTGAACGGATCGTAGTGCGCCTGGCTTCCCGGCAGGATCGCGTTGACGAGAAGCGACAGGGACGAGAACAGCGTGGTGTAGCCGTCCGGGGCCGAACGCGCGACCGCCTCGGTGGCGATGATGGCGTTCGCGCCCGGCCGGTTCTCCACGACGAAGGACTGCCCCAGCGACGCACTCATGTCCTGCGCGATGAGGCGCGCGATGACGTCGGTGGGCCCGCCCGAGGCGAAACCGACGACGATCCTCACCGGCCTCGCGGGGTAGGTCTGCGCCGCGGCGGGGCCGCAAAGAGCGCACAGGGTCGCCGCCGCGAGCGCCGCGCAGGTCTTGTTCATCGCCCGGGCGCAAACATCGTCGCCATCACCTGGCAACGCTTCACCAGACGGTGCTCGTCGGGACCGTAGTCGGCCACCGCGTTATGGATCGTGCCCATGTCTTCCCACATGAGGACATCGCCCTCCTGCCAGCGAAAAGCATAGCGGTATTCCGGCTTGAGCTGGTGCTCGAACAGAAACGCGAGGGTGCGCTCGCTCTCCTCCGCGGGCAGCTCGTTGATCCGGACCGAGTAGCCGGGATTGGCGTAGAGCACGCGGCGCCCGGTGATCGGATGGGTGAGGAAGACCGGGTGCGAAACCGGGGGTTTCGCCCTCCTCTGCGCCTCGGTGAGCGGCGGGCGGGGGCTGCCCCGGTCTCTCATCATCTCCCAGAACTTGCCGAAGTCGTGCAGCACGGTCATGCCTTCGAGGTCGCGCTTCATCTCCGCGGGCAGACCGTCGTAGGCGGCGTGCATGTTCGAAAACTCGGTCGCTCCCAGCGGCTCGCCGCCGCGCCGCGGGATGCGCACACCGTAGAGCACGTTGGCGAAAGCGATGGTGCCGCTGTAGGACATGTCGGTGTGCCAGTCCTGGCCGGCGTCGGCCAGTCCGATCGGCATGCCGTTCTCGACGATGTTCGAGAGGATCATCACCTCCGGGATCCCGGGCTCCTGGAAGGCGTTCGCGACGTTGATCTCGAGCTCGCCGAAGCGGGCGCTGAAATCGGCGAGCTGCCGACCGGTGAGCTTCTGCCCGGGGAAGCGCACCACGCCGTGTCGCCCGAGCGCGCCCACTACGCCATCGAAGTGCTCGCGGGAAAGCGGCCGCGCGAGGTCGAGACCCTCTATCGTCGCACCCAGCGTTTCGCCGCTGCCCGTTACTTTCATGGCGCCGGGATTTTACGCCCGCTCTCGCTCGCCGGCGCCGGCCTCTGGTCGAGGCGCGCGGCCATCCCCTGGAGATCCGCGCCGGGCGCGGGATAGCGCCGCATCACCAGCGGGTCGTGACCCGGGACGATGAGATCGGGCGAGTCGGCGAGCGCGGCGAGGCGCCGGTATCCCTCCA
>DASSJA010000297.1:0-2399 GCA_035691445.1 Burkholderiales bacterium
TCGACCGCCGTCTTGCCGACGCCCGAGAACACGATGGACGCGGGGTCGAACCCCGCCGCCAGGGCGCGGCGCAGCTCGCCCACGGAGACGATGTCGGCGCCCGCCCCGAGCGCCTTGAGCACCTTCAGCACGCCGATGTTGCCGTTGGCCTTCACCGAGTAGCAGATGCGATGGGGCACGTCGCGCAGCGCGTCGTGCAGGGCGTGATACTGCGCCCGAATGAGGTTGGCGCTGTAAACGTAGGCGGGCGTGCCGACCCGCTCCGCGATGGCGCGGAGCAGCGCCGGGTCGAACCCTAGTACGCCTGTGCCCACACCGCCTCGGCGACGCTCGGCTTGCCGCACCACATACAGGTCTTGGGCGCCTCCGGCGAGCGGAATTCGGAATCGGGCAGCACCCGCACCGTCGCCGCGGTCTCCTGTTTGATCTCCGCCTCGCAGCCGGCCGATCCGCAGAAGCCCCCGTAGGCGAATCCCCCCTCGCTTTTCATGAACTCGATGAATCGCGCCTTGGTGACGCCGCGGATGGAATGCGCCTCGCGGCGATCCTTGGCGGCCTTGAAGAGCACGGCTTGGATCTCGTCGAGCGCGGCGCGCACGGTGGCTGCGATACCCTCGCGCTTTGCGGGAGCCTTGCCACCGGTCCGGCGCGCGGTCATCACCTGCCCTGCCGCAACGTCGCGCGGCCCGATTTCGAGCCGCAGCGGAACCCCTTTCGCTTCCCACTCGAAGTACTTCGCCCCGGGCTTGAGGCTGTCCCGCAGATCGAGCTCGACGCGCACTCCAGCGCGCTGGAGCTCCTCCTTCACCTGACCCGCGACCCCCGACACCTGAGACCTTTCCTCATCCGACTTCCAAATCGGTACGATCGCCACCTGGACCGGCGCGAGCCGCGGAGGGCACACCAGCCCGTTGTCGTCCGAGTGCGTCATCACCAGGCCGCCGATCATGCGCGTGGTGACCCCCCACGACGTGTTCCAGACGTGCTCCAGCCCGCCCGCGGCGGTCTGGTACTGCACGTTGAATGCCTTCGCGAA
Source organism: Burkholderiales bacterium (assembly GCA_035691445.1). Lineage (GTDB taxonomy): Bacteria > Pseudomonadota > Gammaproteobacteria > Burkholderiales > SG8-39 > VBDM01. The sequence goes on from DASSJA010000297.1 coordinate 1,037, forward strand.
GTTCTGTCCCAGGTTGTGCGACGTGCCTCCCTGCAGCGCCTTGTTGTCCTGCATCAGCGCTTCCACCGCGTACGTGCGCAACGCGCCCGCGAACTTCTCGCTGTCGGTCTTGCGGCCGGTGATCACCGGCATCGCCATCCATTCTTCCTGGAAGGTGCGATACACGCCGAGCATCTGCCGCGCCTCGACCTCCGCCTCGGGTTCGGTGGCGTGGGCCGTATGCCCTTCCTGCCACAGGAACTCCGTGGTGCGGAGGAACAGCCGCGTGCGCAGCTCCCAGCGCACGATATTGCACCATTGATTCATGAGCAGCGGCAAGTCGCGGTAGCTCTGGATCCACTTGGCGAACATGGCGTAGATGATCGTCTCGGACGTGGGCCGAACGACGAGCGGCTCCTCGAGCGCGGATTCCGGATCGACCATGACCGCCTGCGCTCCCGCCTTCCCCGTCGCCTTGAGGCGCGTGTGCGTGACGAGCGCCACTTCCTTGGCGAAGCCCTCCACATGCTCCGCTTCCTTCGCCAGAAAGCTCATGGGAATGAACAGCGGGAAGTAGGCGTTCTGGTGGCCGGTCGCCTTGAACATGTCGTCCAGGGCACGCTGCATCAGCTCCCACAGGCGGTAGCCGTGCGGCCGGATCACCATGCAGCCCCGCACCGGCGAATAGTCGGCCAGCTCGGCCTGCATGATGACGTCGTTGTACCACTCGCTGTAGTCCTTGGCGCGTGGGGTGATCTTTTGCGCCTGGGCCATTACTTGAACACTCCCTTGCGCACCTTGGCGAGTGCCACTTTCCGCTGTTTCCCTGTGTTCAGGTCCCGGACCACGGCAACCTTGGCCTTTCGCTCCTCGGGTCCCACAATCACGGCGCGAGGTGCGCCACGCGCGACCGCCAGCTCCAGCTGCTTCCGGATCGGCGCGTGACGGAGGCCGTACTCCACGGCGACGCCCCGATCACGCAGCTCGTGTGCGAGCGCGAGCACGGACGCGACGTCGTCGCCGCTCACCGCTATCAGAAAGGCGTCGAGTTGACTCGGCGCCACGGTCAGGTTCCCCTGCTCCTTCAACAGTTCGCCGAGGACGACGTCTCCCATGCCAAAGCCGACGCAGGGTAAGTCTATGCCGGCCATCTCCGCGATGAGGGTGTCATAGCGGCCGCCGCCGCAGATTGCCCGCAAGGATTGCTTCGCATCGAACAGCTCGAACACGATGCCCGTGTAGTACGCGAGGCCTCGCACGATCCTCAAGTCGACGTCCACGAAGTCTTCCAGACCCATGGCCCGCAGCCGATCCAGGCTCTCCCGCAGGGGCTCCGCGGCCGCCGACGCCATGAGGGCGTCGTCGGGACGGCCCCGCGAAGCGC
>DASSJA010000298.1:0-10397 GCA_035691445.1 Burkholderiales bacterium
CCTTGGGGTTGTTGGTCTCGCCCGCGTAGCCGAGCGAGGCGTGCAGGTCCGCCGGACCAATGAACACGCCGTCGACGCCCTCGACCGCGGCGATCCTCTCGAGGTTGTCGAGCGCGGTCTGCGTCTCGACCTGCACGAGCACGCAGAGCTCCTCGTGCGCCCGCTTCGCGTAGTCCTTCACGCGGCCGAAGCGGGTCGCGCGCGTGCCGCCGGCGACCCCGCGCACGCCCGCGGGCGGATCGCGCGTGTAGGCGACCGCGGCCTTGGCTTCGTCCGCGTTCTGCACGTAGGGGACGAGCAGCGACTGCGCGCCGATGTCGAGATAGCGCTTGATCGTGACCATGTCGTTCCATGGCACGCGCACCACCGGATGCGTCGGGTAGGGCGCCGCGGCCTGGAGCTGCTGCAGCACCGACTCGAGGTCGTTCGGCGAATGCTCGGTGTCGAGCAGGATCCAGTCGAAGCCGGAGCCCGCGACGAGCTCGGTCGCGTAGTGGTGCGACAGGCTGCACCACAGGCCGATCTGGACCCTGTTTGCCTTGAGCGCGCGCTTGAAGGAATTTGCGGGAAGCTCCATCGCTATACCTTGTAGCCTTTCTCCCTGAGCGCCTTGTCGACCCAGCCGCGGTCGACGGTGCCCGCCTTGATCTGCTCCATCGACTTCGTTTCCTTCGCGAGGATCGCCTTCGCCGAGGCGAGGATGGCTTCGGCGTGCTCGAGCGGCACTACGACCAGGCCGTCTGCGTCGCCGACGACGATGTCGCCGGGGTTCACCGGGATTCCGCCCATGACGATAGGCACGTTGATCTCGCCGGGACCGTTCTTGTAAGGGCCGCGATGCGTCACGCCGCTCGCGTATACGGGGAAGCCGCCCTGCCGGAGCTCGGCGGAGTCGCGGATTGCCCCCCAGATCACCATGCCGCCTACGCCGCGCTGTTCGGCGCGCGCGCTCATCAGCTCGCCGATGATGGCGTGGTCGTTGAAGCCGCCCGCGTCGACGACGATGACATCGCCCGGCTCGGCGACGTCGATCGCCTTGTGCACGAGGAGATTGTCGCCGGGCGCGGTGCGCACGGTGAACGCCGGGCCGCAGAGCTTCGCCCCGTTGTGCATCGGCCGCAGCTGCGGCCCGCCCGCGTACAGGCGCTCCATGCTGTCGGAGAGATGCGGCGTCACCATTCTGGCGAGCTCGGCGACGAGCTTCTTGTCGGGGCGCTTCGAGATGGGAAGGATGCGAAAGCCGATGGCGGTCATGAGAATCCCTCAGACGAATTGCACCGCGACGCCGCCCAGCGGGCCGAAGTCGCCGTGGAGCGTGTCGCCTTTCTGCGCGAACACCACGCGGGTGAACGAGCCGGCGAGGACGAGATGCCCGGCTTCGAGCGTCACGCCGTTTTTTCCGAGCCGGTTCGCGAGCCAGGCTACGCCCAGGGCCGGGTGGCCCAGCACGCCCGCGGCGAGGCCGGTCTCCTCGATCTCCGAGTTGCGGTACATGATTCCGCCCACCCAGCGCAGGTCGGTCTCCATCGGGCCGATCGGCCGCCCGCCGATGACGATTCCGGCTGCGGCGCCGTTGTCGGCCACGGTGTCGAAGATCTTGCGCGGATTCTGCAGGCGAGCGTCCACGATCTCGATCGCGGGAACGACGTATTCGGTCGCCCGCAGCACGTCGAGCAGATTCACGCCCGGCCCCCTCAGCGGCTTGCCGAGGACGAAGGCGAGCTCGATCTCGACGCGCGGCAGGCAGTAGCTCGCGTGCGGCACCTGCGCGCCGTCGGGGATCATCATGTAATCCAGCAGATGCCCGTAGTCGGGCTCGTTGATCTGCGACGAGGCCTGCATCGCCTTCGAGGTAAGCCCCACCTTGTGGCCGATGAGCCTGGCCCCGGCCTTGATCTTGTGCTGCGCGACCGCGGTGGAGATCGCGTAGGCGTCCTCGATGGTGATGTGGGGATAGGTGACCGAGAGCTGCACCGCCTGCTTCTTTTCCTTGTCGGCGTTCAGGAGCGTCTCGACGCATTTCTTGCGTTCGGTTTCCGATAGCGGCATGGTCGATCTTCGTTTTCGGGAAAGCGGATTCTACACTGCGGATCGTTCGCGCTAGAATGGCCGAAACATTGAACGGGTACGCTGGGCCGTCTGTCTCATTTCCCATGAACTCCCCTGTGAAGCCGTCCTTGTTCCGCCGGCTGCTCGGATCCATCGCACGTGGCCGGGGAATGCTCCCTCGCGCGGCCGTGCGCGCCGCGCGGCGTGCCATCACCCTGTGCCACGCGCTGATGTCGGAGCGCGGAGAGGTGTCGGGCGCCCGCATCGCGCGCGAGGCGCTTGGGGCGTACCAGACGCTCGACGAGCCCGCGCTGTGGGTGTTCTTCGACCTCCTCGTCAAGGAGTTCTCGCCCGACCCCGGGATAGTGGGACGGGTCGCCGACGCCTACCGCCAGGACCCGTCGCAGGCCAACCTGATCCGCCTGCAGCAAGCAGTCGAACCGCCGCGGCAGGAGCTGTTCCGGCGGCTCAACATGGCATCCGGTGGCACGGGCGTCCTGGTGGAAATGCGGCGCCGGCTCCTGAACGCGCTCGCCGAGCGGCCGCACTATGCCGGGATAGACGCCGACCTCGGCCATCTGCTCAACTCCTGGTTCAACCGCGGGTTTCTCGTCCTGCAGCGCATCGACTGGCGCACCCCGGCGCTGGTGCTGGAGAAGCTGATCCGCTACGAGGCGGTGCACGAGATACAGGGGTGGCCGGACCTGCACCGCAGGCTGGAGGCGGACCGGCGCTGCTACGCGTTCTTCCACCCGGCGCTGCCCGACGAGCCGCTGATCTTCATCGAGGTGGCGCTGACGCGCGGTATGAGCTCTCGCGTGCAGCCGCTGCTCGATCTCGAGTCGCCGGTCGCCGATCCCTCGGCGGCCAACTGCGCGATCTTCTATTCGATCACCAACTGCCAGGAGGGCCTGCGCGGCGTGTCGTTCGGCAACCTGCTCATCAAGCAGGTCGCCGAGGACCTCGGACGCGAGTTTCCGAGGCTGAAAACTTTCGCTACGCTCTCGCCGATCCCCGGGTTCCGCAGGTGGCTCGCCATGATCTCGAAGGACCAGCCCGAAGTCGGCGCGCTCCTTGCCCGGCTCGACACGGGGCGCTGGTTCGATGACCACGCAGCCGCCACCGACATGCAGAGGCAGCTCGTGCGGCTCTGCGCCTACTATCTGCTGCACGCGAAGCAAGGGCTGGATCCGCTCGATCCTGTGGCGCGCTTTCACCTGGGCAACGGCGCGCGCCTCGAGAAGCTCAACTGGCTCGGCGATATCTCCACGATGGGCATGCGCCGTTCCGCAGGGCTGATGGTGAATTACGTCTACCGGCTCGAGGACGTCGAGCGCAACCATGAGGCCTACGCGCGCGACCGGAGAGTCGTCGCGGCGCGGCGTTTCGAGGTGCTCGCGCGCGAGTCGTTCGCGGCGCGCCGGGCGGCGCAGACGCAGCCGGTGCCCGCCTGAACGGCCGCGCGCCGTGCTTCGCCCGAACCCGCCGGTGAACTCTTTATCGCGGCTGCTCTCTAACCATTCGAGATTGCGGCAGAGATCGTCCGAACCCCAGGTCGAGTAGCGCCCAGCAGTTTTCCGCTGTAGCAATTCGATTGCTGCCGCCTTTTGATGCTTGTCGGCGGCGGCGGTTTTCCCGTCCACGTCGGTTCCGGTTGATCGAGCGAGAAGGCACGGATGAAACCGATCGACGATATCTATCGCGACAAGTACGACTTCACCATACTCGTGCTGCAAGGCGGCGGTGCGCTGGGCGCGTACCAGGCCGGGGTGTTCGAAGGTCTCGTCGAGGCCGGATTTGTCCCCAACTGGATCGCCGGCGTATCGATAGGCTCCGTCAACGCCGCTCTGATCGCGGGCAATCCGCCCGACAGGCGCGTCGAGCGGCTGCGCGAGTTCTGGAACCTGGTCACATCGGGCGTACCGTCGGAACTGCCGGGGGAATATGCCTTCGCTGATCCGCAGCGGCTATGGACCAACCGCCTCAGCGCCGCGGCGAGCGCAACCTTCGGCGTCCCCGGCTTTTACACACCGCGGGTGCCGCCGGCCTTCCTCGCACCGGCTGGCAGCAACGAGGCCCTGAGCTTCTACGACAACGCCGAGCTCGAGGCAACGCTGGAGAAGCTGGTCGACTTCGACCGGATCAACCGCGGCCCGGTCCGGCTGAGCCTCGGGGCAGTCGACGTCGAGACAGGCAACTCGACCTATTTCGACAGTGTGGAAGCGCCGATTCTCGCGCGGCACGTGCTGGCGAGCGGCGCGCTCCCGCCGGCGTTCGCACCGGTAGAGATTGGGGATCGTTTCTACTGGGACGGCGGCATCGCCTCGAACACGCCGCTGTGGTACGTGCTCGACAGCGCTCCCCGCATGAGAGCGCTCATCGTCCAGGTCGACTTGTTCAGCGCGGCAGGGGAACGGCCCCGCGACCTCGACCAGGTCCTTGAGCGCCGCAAGGACATCGCGTATTCGAGCAAGACGCGCTTCAATACCACGCGCGTTCGCGAGCTGCAGCGCCTGCGCAGCGCGGCGCATCGCCTGCTGGGCAAGCTCCCGGCAGAGCTCAGGAGCGATCCCGACACGAAAGCCCTCGAGGAAATGTGCGACTGCACGCACATCGATATCGTGCACCTGATCAACCGGCCCGGCGCGTATTCCTCCTCGTCGAAGGACTACGAGTTCTCGCGCGCGACCATGCGCTGGCGCTGGAACGCAGGCCTGGAAGACGTACGCCGCTCGGTAGCACACCCGGACTGGCTGAAGGGATCGCAGCTTGCCGAAGGCATCCGCGTGTACGACCTGACTGGCGGCGACGGACGTGGCGAAGCGGTCCTTGAAAGGGAGCACGCATGAAACTGAAAGGCAAGTCTGCGATGATCACGGGCGCCGCAAGCGGGATCGGCAAGGAAATCGCCCTCGTCTATGCGCGCGAAGGAGCGAAAGTCGCGATCGCCGACGTCAACAAACGCGCGGCGGACGCCGCGGCCGACGAGATCCGCCGGGCGGGGGGTGAAGCCATCGGGGTGGCGATGGACGTCACCGACGAGGCCGCCGTCAAGGCCGGGTCGGCGTCGGTAGTCTCGGCTTTCGGCGGGATCGACGTCCTGGTGAGCAACGCCGGGATCCAGATTGTCCATCCGATGGAGGAGTTTCCCTTCGACGAATGGAAGAGGCTCCTGGCGATCCACCTCGATGGAGCGTTCCTGACGACGCGCGAGTGCCTGCCGCACATGTACGCGTCGGGGCGCGGCGGCAGCGTCATCTACATGGGATCGGTGCACTCGAAGGAAGCTTCCCCGCTGAAGGCGCCCTACGTCGCTGCCAAGCACGGGCTGATCGGCCTCGCGAAAGTGGTGGCAAAGGAGGGCGCCAAGCATGGCGTGCGCGCGAACGTGATCTGCCCGGGGTTTGTCCGCACGCCGCTCGTCGACAAGCAGATCCCGGAGCAGGCGCGCGACCTGGGCATCAGCGAAGAGCAGGTGGTCAAGGACGTGATGCTGAAGGAGACGGTGGACGGAGAATTCACCACGGTGCAGGACGTGGCGGAGACGGCGCTGTTCTTCGCGGCGTTTCCGTCGAACGCGCTGACCGGGCAGTCCATCGTCGTGAGCCACGGATGGTTCATGCAATGACCCGGCACCCGGGCGCGGCCTGATCAACGCGCACTCCCTCCGCGGGCCGTACCCGGTTCACACCTCGACGACGAAGTCGAACGCTCCCTCGCCGGCGCCCCTGGCGCTCATGCGCATCTCCAGGTCCCGGCGGTAAAGCCCGTCGCGGAGGTTGCCGGGCTCCTCGCGGAAATAGAGCTGAGTCGTGAGAATGCGCTTTCCGGGCGCCTGAACCTTGACGTGGATATGCCGGGTGCGACCGGGGTATTCCGCCGGGACGATGGTTTGGAGGCGATAGCGCCCCTGGGCGTCGGTGAACTGGTGGCCGCGATAGCGGAAACCGCGGTTGTCGTATTCCCCGTCTTCGTCCGCGTGCCAGAAATCGAGCAGCGCGTTTGCGACCGGCCTGCAGCTCCGCGACAGGACCTGTCCGGCGACGATCAGCCTCGGGGCTTTCGAACCCGCTTCGACGAAAGAGGCGCGGAGCGGAGTATTCGTCTTGAAAAAGGGCCCTTCGGTCTGCTGCGCCGTCAGCTCGCCGCAGGTGAGCGGGCGGGTCTGCGCAAAGGCTGGAAGGGCAGGGAGCGCGGCCGCGGCGGCGAGCAGGCGGCGGCGGATCAAGGAAGTCATCGTTTCACCGGTCGGAGCGCCACACCACGTGCCCGTCCAGGGCGTACAGCTTGCACTGTCCGTTCCCGCGGCGATTGCAGAATTCCATCGCGTTCTCGAGGACGTCGGCCCGTCCCCCGGGCAGCCTGAGGGAGCTGGATCCCCACGCCCCGTTTGGCGCGATCGCAAATGCGCGAGGCATCGACCTGGACAGGAATTCCCGGTAGGCGTTGCGTCCCTTCTCGCTGAGAAACGGAAGGGCGTCGACTTTCTCGAGCGGCGCGAAGCCGATGCTCGTTTGCGACGGTACGCCCAGCCCGGCGTTGATCGCCTCGACGAGGTCCTTTATCCAGCCGTTGTAGTTGCTGTGGATCACCCGCAGCGTTCCCCCGCTGCGCGCCTGCTCCTCGTACTTGAGATTGGTGCTCCGCAGATATCGAATGCCGTAACCGTTCGTGTCGTAGCTCATCTCGATCGACATCGTATGGTCTCGTATGACGTTCGTCAGCTCCATGCGGCCCTGCGCGGCGGTGACTACCTTCCAGCCCTGGGTAGCCCCCGCGATCCTGACGACCTGCTCGAAGTCGCTTCCGGTCACCTGCTTGGCGCCCGGCTGAAATTCGATCCGCCACGGATCGTCGATCGGCGCCAGACGGAAGCCCAGGCGGTAGGAGTCGGCGTGCGCGGCGAGACCTTGCGACAGCAGCAGAACCGAGAAACACAGACGAACCCATCGTGTCATTTTCACCTCCCTCAGTGAATTTCCGGCTCGGGCGTTGGCGCGGTGCCCTCGAGAAAATCGAAATCGCAGCCTTCGTTCGCCTGCTTGATGTGCTGCGAGAACAGCGCGCCGTAGCCGCGCTCGAAGCGCCGCGCCGGCGCCCTCCAGGCGCGCTTGCGTTTCATCATCTCGGCGTCGTCGATCAGGAGCTGCAGGCGCCGCCGCTCGATGTCGAGCTCGATCAGGTCGCCCTCCTTCACCAGGGCGAGCGGCCCGCCGATGTAGGACTCGGGCGCGACGTGCAGCACGCAGCAGCCGAAGGCGGTGCCGCTCATGCGCGCGTCCGAGATCCGCACCATGTCGCGCACGCCGGCCTGCAGCAGCTTCTTCGGGATCGGCACCTCCCACTCGGGCATGCCGGGCGCGCCGACCGGGCCGGCGTTCTTGAGGACGATGACGCAGTCGGCGTCGACGTCGAGCTTGGGATCGTCGATGCGCGCCTGCAGGTCGTTGTAGTCCTCGAACACCACTGCGCGGCCCTGGTGCTTCCACAGCCGCTTCTCGGTCGCGGCCGGCTTGACGACCGCACCGTCGGGCGCGAGATTCCCCCGCAGGATGGCGAGGCCTCCCGAGGGCAGGACCGGTTTCTCGCGGGACAGGATGACCTCGGAGTTGTAGATCTTCGCGCCTCGAAGGTTCTCCCCGAGCGTCTTCCCGCTCACGGTCATGGCCTCGAGATCCAGGAGATCCCGGATCGAGGCGAGCAGCGCCCGGAGACCTCCGGCATAGTAGAAATCCTCCATCAGGTACCTGCCCGAAGGCCGGAGGTTCGCGATCACCGGAGTCTTCTTCGAGATCGCTTCGAACCTGTCGAGATCGAGCGCGACGCCCGCACGGCGCGCCATGGCGATCAGATGGATGACCGAGTTGGTCGAGCCGCCGCAGGCGACGACGCAGGTCACCGCATTGTCGAACGACGAGGCGGTGAGGAGCTTCTTCGGCGTCGCGTCCTCCCACACCAGCTCCACCGCGCGCTTGCCGGTCGCGGTCGCCATCTTCGCATGGTGCGAGTCCGCGGCCGGGATCGACGCCGCGCCGGGCAGCGTGAGCCCGAGCGCCTCCACGGCCGAAGTCATGGTCGAGGCGGTGCCCATGGTCATGCAGTGGCCGAAGGAGCGCGCGATGCCTTCCTCGATCTCCTCCCAGTCGCGCTCGGTGATCGTGCCGGCGCGCAGCTCCTGCCAGTACTTGCGCGAGTCGCTGCCCGAGCCGAGCACCTGCCCGTGCCAGTTGCCGCGCAGCATCGGCCCGGCAGGCATGTAGATCGTCGGCAGCCCCATCGACAGCGCGCCCATTACCAGAGCGGGCGTGGTCTTGTCGCAGCCGCCCATGAGCACGCAGCCGTCGGCGGGGTAGGAGCGCAGCAGCTCCTCGGTCTCCATCGCGAGGAAGTTGCGGTACATCATGGTGGAGGGTTTCTGGAACGGCTCGGCGAGCGCGATCGCCGGCATCTCCACGGGAAAACCGCCCGCCTGCCACACGCCGCGCTTCACCTCCTCGGCGCGCGCGCGGAAATGCGCATGGCAGGGATTGATGTCGCTCCAGGTGTTGATGATCGCGATCACCGGCTTGCCGGCGTAGTCGCTCTTGTCGTAGCCCATCTGCGCGGTGCGCGAGCGGTGGTCGAAGGTCTTGCGGTCGCCTGCGCCGTACCAGCGGTGGCTGCGCAGCTCTTCGGGGCGTTTTTTGCGATGCATGGCGGGAGTTCCGGTGAAGGCACGCATTGTACCCGCGGCCTCCGGATTGCCGCTTGGCCGCTCGGTGGTCGGGACGCTTGAAGAGTGCTCGTCGCGGAATTCGATGCGTTTGTCACGGATTTCGACGCTTCGTCGCAAAGCGTTGTCCCCGCCCGGGTGGCGCAGCTAGAGTCTGGCGCACGATCACCGAAGCGTATCGCCACTAACCTCGACTGAAAGGAAGCTTTCCATGAGAAGAACCCGTGTGACACTGGCGCGCGTCATCGCCGCCGGGCTCGCAGCGATCTCCCTGACGCTGGCAGCGCCGCTCAGGGCCGATCCTCCGCCCGCCAGGCCCGCGGACATCGCCAAGGCGATGGGAATTCAGCGTCCGTTCGTGCACACCTTTTTCAGCGGCGGACCGTCCAACCCTTCTGCTCCTGATCCGGGGCTCTTCCAGGTACCGGCGACGCAGCGGCTGATAATCGAATATGTTTCCGGAAGCTGCGCCGGCGTCGGTACCGCGAGTCTCGATGGGCTCGACTTGGCCGTGTCCCCGCCCGAGAGCACCACCTTCCCGGTCTTCCATACTCTGAACGTCGGTCCCGTCGGGGCGGATTTTCCCCACACCTTTCAGGGGAACTTCGGCCACCTCACGAGAATTTACGTGGATCCCGGGATGAACATTCAATTGACGATCTCCTCGTCGGGCTCAGGAACGGCGGCCCAGCCCGCGGGCAAGGTCGAATGTCGTGTGACCGTCAACGGCCAGCTCGTGGACGTGCCCTGATCCGGCGCGGCAACGGCGCGCAAGGGAGTTCGAACATGAAGTCCACTCTCGCGCGGAGCGGCATCCTGCTCGTCGCGCTTCTGCTGGCCGGTTGCGGTGGGGGCGGCGGGGGCGGTGGCGCGGCACCGGCGGGCACCGAGCCGTCGCTCGGGACGCCGACCTGCAAGTGGGACGACGCGACGACGACCTGGAACAACTGCAACTGGAATTCGTAGTCGATCCTGCCGGAGCGAGCCCCCGGTCACGAACACGAACCCAACGGAGACATCATGAAAGCGAAACTCAGGAACCTCTTCAAGCTGTCCCGCAGCCAGTGGATGAGCGTCGCGATCCTCGCCTCTTCGCTCGGCGTCGCTGCGGCAGTGACGATCCCGAATACCTTCACGTCGGGAACGGCCATCAGCTCGGCCGCAATGAATGACAATTTCTCCACGCTTGCAGGAGCGCTGACGACTGTCGAGGCCGCAGTGACGACCCTCCAGGATGCGGTTGCGACCCTTCAGAGCAGGATGACAAGCCTGCAAACGGTGAAGCCAATCGTGGTTACGAGTGTCGCGTCGGGGCCGTTCGTTGACCAGCATGATGTCTGCTTTAACATCGCATCGGTCACCGTGAACGCGCCGGCGGCCGGGCAGGTGACTATCCTCGGACACGCGACCTTCGAGATCGACAAGGGCTTCTTCTCCACGGACGGGTTTGTCGATGGGAGCGTCTTCGTCGACACGACCCCGTCTACATGCGTCGGCTTCGAAGGCCGGACTTTCTTGCCAGCAGCTCTTACGGACGGTTCGTACGAGTTCACCGTGCCTCTGACCGGGCAGTTTACGGTTTCCGCAGGCTCGAATACGTTTTACGTGGGCAAGAGAACAACCACCTCGGACACCG
>DASSJA010000299.1:0-4217 GCA_035691445.1 Burkholderiales bacterium
GTTCCGCCGACGACCTCCAACGCCACTGGCACGGGAACGGTCCTGGCGAACTTGGCGACCGGCAAGATCCTCATCTCCTACATCACGCACACGGTTATGAACGCCACTGCGGCGGATATCCACATCGGCACGGGTGCCGGAACCACGGTGGTCGCGTTCACCAACCTTCAACCGGGCGCGGGTGGGGGCGGAACGAATCTCGCGACTCCGCCGGCGGGAGCGATGATGAGCGCGCAGAACCTCGCGAACTTCAACGCGAACCTTCTCTACTTCAACGTGGATACCGCCGCAAATCCCGCCGGCGAGATCCGCGGGAACATCGCGCCCCTGCAGTAATCAGCCCCAGGGCCCGAGGTAGGGCTCGCCTGTATACGTATCGGACTTCGGCTCGACCGCATCGGGCCAGTCGGCGACGCGCACGGGCGCGCGGGTCCGCTTGGGGCGCGGCCGGCCGTTCCACCCCACCTGCTCCATGTAGTAGTAGAGCTGGATCGCGTGCCCGGCCGGGTCGAGCACGCAGGCGCTGTAGTCGATTCCGGGAGTGAGCGCCGGCGGGATCTCCACGAACCTGCCGCCTCGTCCTTTGAGGAAATCGATCGCCGAGCGCAGCTGCCGGTAGGTCGCGACCTGGACGCCGAAGCTCATCACCGTGGTGTGGGGCGAGAGGCCGAGCTTCTTCCGCAGCGCGATCGGATACAGGGCGAGCGAGTGGTGCTCGGTGCCGCAGCGCAGGAACACGCAGCGGTGGCCCTTCCAGGTGATCGCCTCGGTGCGGGCGAACCCCATGACCCCGGTGTAGAAGGCCTCCATCTTCCCCGGGTCGCGGCAGAAAAGCCGCACCGGGCCGTGCCGCACGACCTTGAACGGCCGGGCGAGCAGGATTCCGTCGACATCGTACTTCGCGGGCATCTTCTCCGGGTGGCGGAAGCCCGAGTTGAGATCCACGCTTTTCGATCTCGCCTGCTCGACCTCCTGGTACTCCGGCATCTGGGGCAGCGGCGGGCGCTCGCGGTAGCCGCGCTCGTGCATCGCGCGCGGCTTGGACAGGCCCGTCCAGCCGATCTGCTCCATCCCGTAGTAGAGCTCGTTGCGGTGCCCCTCGGGGTCGTAGGGATAGCAGTGCCAGTTCGATCCCGGCATGTCGCGGCCGGCGCGGCTGATGCGCACGCCCTTCGCGCTGAACCAGTCGATCGCGCGCGACACCTCGCCGAGGCTCGCGACCTGCCAGGTCATCTGGTTCACCGTGACGTCCGCAGGGATGTCGCCGCCGCGTCCCGCGGCGTTGTAGATCGTTCCGTTGCACAGCACGAACGAATGATGGTCGGTTCCGTGCCGCAGGAAATACATGTTGGTGTCGCCCAGCTTCTTCAGCTCATCGCGCTTCGCGTGATGCTCGGCGATGTCGAGCGGATCGGAGATGCGGAATCCCAGCCCCTCGCAGTAGAAATCCAGGCATGCCGCCGGATCGGGGACGTTCAGGCCGAAGTGGCCGAGTCGCCGGATCTTGAAGGGCTGCGCGAGCAGCACCCCGCCGACGTCGAACCTGCCGTTGCTGCCACGCTTGGCCATGACGGCTACTCCTTGTGATCGGGGAAGAGCTTCGCGGCGAGCGCCACGCCCGCCACCCAGTCGCGGCTGCCATGGTCGTACTGCCCGATGCGGCCGAATTTCCGCGCGCGCTCCTCGCACACCTCGGGCGCGGGCACGATGAGCTCGACGCCGCCCGCGAGGGCGCCTATCTGCGCGCGGCAGGCGAGCTCGAAGAAGTGGTGGTAGATGTACGCTTCGGCGAGCGAGGTCCCGCAGACGAGCGCGCCGTGGTTCTCGAGAATCATCACCCACCTGTCGCCGAGCGCCCTCGCCAGGGCCGCCGTGCCCTCGGGGGTGGTGTCGTCCACCTCGTTCGGGTAATACGCGATGCGGTTGTAGAAGCGCATCGCCTGCTGCGTGATCGGAGCGAGGCCCATCTTCTGCGCGGACACGGCGAGATTCGCCGGGGAATGCGTGTGCACGGCGGCGGCGATGTCGGGGCGCGCCTTCAGCACCGCGGCGTGCAGATTGGCGGCGGCGGGACTCGCCTTGCGGCCCGACTCCATGACCCGATTGCCGTCGACGTCGTACTTGACGAGATTCGACGCCGTGACCTGCTCCATGAAGACGTCCTCGGCCTTGACGAGGAAGTGGCGCGGCTCACCCGGCACGCGAGCCGAGATGTGGTTGTAGGTCATGTCGACGAACACGAAGTGCGCGACCAAGCGGTGCGCAGCCGCGAGCTCGCAACGCAGCCGCCACTCCTCGGCGCTCACCCGTTCGCGGACGGGGCGATCGGCCTTTTCGATTTCGGCTAGGTCGCGCTTCATGGGAGAATCCCGCAATTCTAGCCTGATAGAATTGAACTCGTATGGCTTACGAAAACATCCTAGTCGAGACGCGCGGGCGCGTAGGTCTTATCCGGCTCAACCGGCCCGAGGCGCTCAACGCGCTCAACGACGCGCTCATGGACGAGCTCGGGCGAGCGCTCGCCGCGTTCGACGCCGACGGGGAAATAGGCGCGATCGTCCTCACCGGCAGCGACAAGGCCTTCGCTGCGGGCGCGGACATAGCCGCGATGAAGGACTGGAGTTACATGGACGTGTACCAGGGCGACTACATCACGCGCAACTGGGAACCGGTCGGTTCTATCCGCAAGCCGATCATCGCCGCGGTCGCGGGCTATGCCCTGGGCGGCGGCTGCGAGCTCGCGATGATGTGCGACATGCTCATCGCCGCCGACAGCGCGAAGTTCGGCCAGCCCGAGATCAAGCTCGGCATCATTCCCGGCGCGGGCGGAACGCAGCGCCTGCCGCGCGCGGTCGGCAAGGCGAAGGCGATGGACCTCGTGCTCACCGGGCGCATGATGGACGCGGGGGAGGCGGAGCGGGCGGGCCTCGTTTCGCGCGTCGTCCCCGCCGACAAGGTGCTCGACGAAGCGCTCGCCGCGGCGGAGAGAATCGCGGAGTTTTCGCTGCCCTCGGTGATGATGGCCAAGGAAGCGGTCCGCCGCGCCTTCGAATCGCCGCTCGCCGAAGGCATGCTCTTCGAGCGGCGCCTGTTCCACGCCCTGTTCGGCACCGAAGACCAGAAGGAAGGCATGGCGGCGTTCCTCGAGAAGCGCAAGCCGAAGTTCAGGCATCGCTAGCGGGAAATGGAAACCGTCCGGCACGCCCCGGCGTGGCGCGTCGTCGCCTGGATGTGCGCCGCGCACGTCGCGAGCATGGCGGGCTTCTCCGCCTACGCAACGCTGCTCCCGAGGCTGCAGGACGATTGGGGCATGAGCAATTCGGAGGCCGGATTCATCAGCGGGATGTTCTTCGCCGGCTACATGGCCGCGGTGCCGCTGCTCACCAGCCTCACCGACCGCGTCGATGCCCGGCGCATCTATCTCGTATCGAGCGTCGTGACCGCCGCGGCGCTCGCGGGATTCGCGCTTTTCGTGGATGGCGTGAAGTCGGCCGCGCTGCTGCAGCTCGCCGCGGGCGCGGGCATCGCCGGCACCTACATGCCGGGGCTGCGCGTGCTCACGGACAACGTCCAGGGAACCGGAGCGCAGAGCCGCGCGGTGGCGTTCTACACCGCAACCTTCGGGCTGGGCACGAGCCTGTCGATCCTGCTCTCGGGAGGCATCGCGGGCGCCATGGGCTGGCGCTGGGCGTTCGCGCTCACGGCCGCGGGTCCCGTCGTCGCGGGACTCATGGTGACGCGCGGCCTGCCTGCCAGGACTCCCGCGCGCGCGCACGAGCTGCACGTGCTCGATTTCCGCCCGGTGCTCGCGAGCCGCGCGGTGCGGCCGTACATCTTCGGCTACGCGGTGCACTGCTGGGAGCTGTTCGGCTCGCGTTCCTGGCTGGTCGCGTTCATCGTGTTCGCTCAGGGGCTGCAGCCCGCCGGCGGCGCGCCAGCGGCCGCCTGGTCGGCAGTCACGATAGCGGCAGCCGCGAATCTTTGCGCCCCGGTCGCGAGCATCCTCGGCAACGAGTTCGCGATGCGCCACGGCCGGGAGCGGCTCATCTGGAAGGCGATGCTGGCTTCGGGCGCGCTCACGTGCGTCCTGGGATTCGTCTCCTTCCTTCCGTGGTACGCGCTCGCGGTGCTGGCCGTGCTTCACATGTGCCTCGTCATGGCCGACTCCTCGGCGCTCACAGCCGGCGTCGTGACGCGCGCGGGGGAGCGCATCCGGG
>DASSJA010000300.1:0-7092 GCA_035691445.1 Burkholderiales bacterium
GAATTCTCCCGCACCCAGGCCGACCCAGCTGCTGTCGGGGTCGCTCGCGGTAATGCCGTGGTTCATGACCAGCCCGTTTTCCGCGAGCAGCGAGCGGACTTTTCCGAAATACGCCTTGAGATGGCGCAGCCCGACGTGCTCGAACATGCCGACGCTCGCGATCTTGTCGTAAGCGCCGTCCCCCGGAATGTCGCGGTAATCCTGGAGGCGCACCTCGCAGCGGTCCTCCAGGCCCTCCTCGCGGATCCGCCGGGTGACGAATTCATGCTGGTTCCGGCTGAGCGTCACGCCCGTCGCGCGAGCCCCGTATTTCTTCGCCGCGCGCATGATGAGGGCGCCCCAGCCGCAGCCGATATCCAGAAACCGCTCCCCGGGCTTGAGCATCAGCTTGTTGAGGATGTGATCGAGCTTCTGCTCCTGCGCGAGCTCCAGGGAGTCGGACTCGCTGCGGAAATAGGCGCAGGAGTACACCATGTTCTGGTCGAGCCAGAGCGAATAGAAATCGTTCGAGACATCGTAGTGGTACTGAATGGCGTCGCGGTCGCGCTTCCGGTCGTGTCGCCAGAATCGGCGCAAGCCGCGGCTTCCGCGCGAGGCGGCGCCCCGGGCGAGGCTTTCAGCGACCCGGAAGACCTCCAGGATCGGCCCCTCGACGCGCAGGTAGCCTTCGACATAGGCCTGGCCCAGCTTCATCAGGTCGGGTGAGATGAGGAACCGCAGGGCCGAAGGGCTGGTGACGCCGATTTTCACCTTGGGTTCGCTCGCCAGGTCGAAAGCGCGGCCGTTCCACAGCTCGAGCCGGAGCGGAATCGCCGCAGACCCCTTGAGCTTCGCAACCAAGCGTTCGATACGGCGTTCGATGAACATGATGTTTTCCCGATGCGGCGAATATCATAGCACCGCGGCGCCGGCGCTTCGGCGCCCGCGTTTCCGATTCCGGGTGCCCGTCGTATATCATGAGGCATAGTCGCGCCCGCCGGAGGCCTGATGAGGATGAACGCAAGTCGTTTCGTTGCAATGGCTTTCGCGGCCCTGCTCTCGACCGCTTCGTGGAGCCAGTACCCGTCGCGGCCGATCAAGCTGATCGTGCCCATCCCTCCGGGGGGCGCTCCGGACATTTCCGCTCGGGTCGTGGGGCAGCGGCTCGCGGAGCTGGTCGGGCAGCCCGTGGTCGTGGAGAACCGGCCGGGCTCCAACGGCAATATCGCCATGGACCTCCTCGCCAAGTCGCCGCCGGACGGGTACACCCTGGCCCTGCTCGCCGACAGCATGATCACGATCAACCCCCATCTGTACAAGACGATGCCGGTCGATCCTCTCAAGGACCTCGCCCCCGTCGCCTCGGTCGTCTCGAATCAATGGGTGCTGTCGGTCAATCCGTCGGTCCCGGTAAAGAGCTTCCAGGAGTTCGTCGATTACGCCCGTCGAGCCAACCCGCCGCTCGCCTACGCCTCGGGCGGCAACGGCAGCATCCACCAGCTCGCCATGGAGATGCTCAAGCAGCGCGCAGGCATCAAGCTCGTACACGTGCCCTACAAGGGCGGCGCTCCAGCCGCGACGGCGACCGTCGCGGGCGAGGTCGCGGCGATGTTTTCCGGTACATCGAGCGCGGCTCAGATCAGGTCGGGCAGGCTGCGCGCCCTCGCCGTCACCGGGTCGCATCGCTCGGACCTTTTTCCGGATCTGCCGACCATTTCGGAGTTCTATCCCGGCTACGAGGTCACCATCTGGCTCGGGTTGTTCGCCGCCGCGGGCACTCCCGGGCCGGTGGTCGCCAGCCTCCACGGCGAAGTCAACAAAGTGCTGGCGGAGAAGGAGACGAGGAGCAAACTCCACGCCGCGGGCGGGCTGGAGCCTTACATCAGCACGGTCGCGGATTTCGAGGCCCTGATCCGGCGCGACTACGACAAGTACGGAAAAGTGGTGAAGCAAGTCGGCGTGAAGGTCGAATAGCGCGCAGGCGCCCGGGACGGCGGCGGATGCCAAGTCCGCCGGGACTGTATAGAATCGCGTGAGAAAATTTTCCGAGGAGGGAACGTGAAACTCGCAATCAAAACGGGAGCCATCCTGCTTGCATCGGCGCTGTGCGCGGCGCAGGCGCCGGCTCAGACGATAAAAGTCGGTTCGGTGCTCACCTTGTCCGGACCGAACGCGACGCTCGGGGAGAACATGGACCGGGCCATCAGGCTCTACATGAAGCTCCACCAGGACAAGCTGCCGCCCGGAGTGAAAGTGGAGGTCATCACCCGGGACGACGGCGGTCCCAACCCCGACAAGGCGAAGCAGCTGTCGCAGGAGCTGATCGTGCGCGACAAGGTCCAGTTCCTCGCGGGAATGACGTGGACGCCGAACGCGATGTCCTCCGCCCCGCTCTCGACCGAGGCGAAGGTGCCCATGGTGATCATGAACGCCGGAACCTCGGTGATCACGACCATGTCGCCGTACATCGTGCGGCTGTCGTTCACGCTGTGGCAATCCAGCCTTCCGATGGGTACCTGGGCGGCGAAGCGGTTCAAGACCGCCTACGTCGCGGTGAGCGACTTCGGCCCGGGACATGACGCCGAAGCCGCGTTTACCAAGGGCTTCACCGACGCCGGCGGCAAGATCGTGGGCAGCGTGCGCATTCCGCTCGCGAACCCCGACTTCGTTCCGTTCATGCAGCGCGTGAAGGACGCGAAGCCGGACGCGGTGTTCGCGTTCGTTCCGGCCGGCAAGCAGGCCACCGCCATCATGAAAGCCTACGGCGAGCTCGGATTGCACAAGGCCGGCATCCGGTTCATCGGGCCCGGTGACATCACTACCGACGAGGAGCTGCCCAACATGGGCGACGTGCCGCTGGGCGTGCTCACGGTGTTCCACTACTCCGCCGCGGCCGATCGCCCGGCGAACAAGGCCTTCCTCGCCGCCTGGAAGAAGGAATACGGCGCGAACTCCGTGCCGAGCTTCATGTCGGTGGGGGCGTGGGACGGAATGGACGCCATCTACTATGCGATCCGGGAGCAGAAGGGGAAGATCGATCCGGACAGGACCATGGACCTGCTGAGGCACTACAAGAGCGACGACAGCCCGCGCGGGCCCATCTCGATCGACCCGGAGACGCGTGACATCGTCCAGAACGAGTACTTGCGCGAGGTCCGCAGGGTCGGCGGCAAGCTCGAGAACGTCGAGCTCGAGACGGTGCAGGCGGCCGTGAAGGATCCCTGGAAGATTCTCAACCACAAGAAGTAGGCTGAAAGGCTCCGCTCCCCCGCGCCGCGCCGGCCCGTGACGCGGGGTCTCGCCTATCGGCGCTCGACACGAGGCCCCGAGGGCTCCTAGTGCAGGCTCTACTCGCATCCGTGGTCAGCGTCGCGTTTCACGGCACGGCGCTCGGCATGATCCTGTACGTGATCTCGGTCGGCCTCTCGGTCACCATGGGGCTGATGGGCTTCGCCAACCTCGCCCACGGCGTGTTCGCCATGGCGGGCGGCTACGTCGCGGCGACGGCGATTTCGCGCTTCGGCGTGCCCTTTCCGCTCGCGCTCGTTCTCGCCTTCGTGCTGGTGGCGGCCGGCAGCGTGGTGCTGGAGCGGCTTCTGTATTCGCGGCTGTACGCGGCGAGCGATCTGGAGCAGGTGCTCTTCACGATCGGCCTGATCTTCATCGCCGTGGCGGTCGCGCGCTTCGTCTATGGCACCCTGCAGCAGCCGGTCGTCCTGCCCGACTATCTCAAGGGCCAGTTTTCCCTTCTCGGGCGCGACTTTCCCACGTACCGGGTGTTCATCATCGCGTCCAGCGCCGTAATGGTGGGGCTCCTGTGGTTCGGGGTGGAGCGCACGCGCTGGGGGGCCATGGTGCGCGCGGCGGTCGACAACCGTGCAATGGCGCAGTCGGTCGGCATCAACACCAAGCGGCTGTTCACGCTCACCTTCGCGCTCGGAAGCGGGCTCGCGGGGCTGGGCGGTGGTCTGGGCGCGGAGATCATCGCGATCCAGCCCACGTACCCGTTCGAGAACCTCGTCTATTTCCTCGTCGTGGTGGCCGTGGGCGGATTGGGCAGCCTGCGCGGGCCTTTCGTCGCCGCGCTGCTGATCGGGATCGCCGATACCGGGTGCAAATACTGGCTGCCGCAATACGGCGCCTTTCCCATCTACGTCGCGACCATCGGTGTCCTTCTGTGGCGGCCGGCGGGCCTGTTCGGGCGGCGCACATGAGCGCGCACGCCGGGGGCTACAGCGCCGATCCGCGCATACGCCGCATCGAGTGGCTGCCCTGGATCGTCGCGATCGCGGCCTTTTTCCTGCTGCCCGAGTATCTCTCCCTCGGCGCGCGCATCCTCATCTACATCCTGTACGCGCTGTCGCTCGACCTCATCGTCGGGTACGCCGGAATCATCACCCTCGGCCACAGCGCCTATTTCGGCCTGGGTGCCTACGTCGCCGGAATTCTCGCCGCGAAGGCGGGGATCACCGATCCGTTGGTGCAGCTCGTCGCCTCGGCCGCCGCCGGCGGCGTGCTGGGGGTCGTCACGGGGGCGATCATCCTCAGGACGCGCGCGCTCACGCTGCTCATGCTCACGCTCGCGATCACTTCGGTGCTGCTCGAGATCGCGAACAAGGCGTCGACGCTAACCGGGGGCGCCGACGGGCTCTCCGGCGTGACCGTCGCGCCCGTTCTCGGCCTGTTCAAGTTCGATATCTTCGGCCGGACCGCCTACCTGTATTGCCTCGTCGTGCTGCTCATCGGGTGGTGGCTGATCAGGAGGATGATCTACTCGCCGTTCGGAGCCTCGCTCGCCGGGGTGCGCGAGAACAGCCTGCGCATGCACGCGATCGGCGCGCCGGTCTACCGGCGCCTGGTCCTCGTGTACACGCTTTCGGCCACCTTCGCCGGCATCGCCGGGGGCCTCCTCACGCAGACCAACCAGTTCGTCGGGCTGAACGTGCTCTCGTTCGAGTCGGCCGGCGAGCTGCTGGTGATGCTGATCCTCGGAGGCGTGGGGCGCATCTACGGCGCCTTCGTCGGGCCTATCGTGTATCTGATCGCCCAGGATTTCCTCGCCAAGCAATTCCCCGAGTACTGGTACCTGGGAATCGGGACGATGCTCGTGCTCGTGGTGCTGTTCGCCCGCGGGGGCATCCTGGGAATCGTCGACACGCTGCTCGCCAAGATGCGGAGGAAGGCGTGAGCGCGGTTCTGGAGACGCGCGGCCTGTGCAAGAACTTCGGCGCGCTCACCGTGGCCGACCGGATCGATTTCCGCCTCGACACCGGCGCGCGCCATGCCCTGATCGGTCCGAACGGGGCCGGCAAGACCACGTTCGTCAACATGCTGACCGGCGTGCTGGCGCCCTCCGCCGGCCGGATCGCGCTCGGCGGAGAGGACATCACCGAGCTGGGGCAGGCGACACGGGTGAAACGGGGCCTCGGCCGGACCTTCCAGATCAATGCCCTCTTCCGCCGCCTCTCGGTGCTCGACAACGTGGCGCTCGCCGTGGCCGAGCGCCGCGGCGTGGCGCGGCGCATGCGGCGCGCGGCAAGCGCCCACGGAGAGGTGCGCGACGAGAGCATGGATCTGCTCGCGACGCTGGGGCTCGCGGAGGACGCGGCCCAGCGAATCCTGGATCTGCCCTACGGCAAGCAGCGGCTGGTCGAGATCGCCATCGCGCTCGGCCTGAAGCCCCGCGTGCTGCTGCTCGACGAACCTGCCGCGGGGGTGCCGTCGCTCGAATCGCACCGCATCCTGCAGGTCCTCGACAGGCTGCCCGAGGAAATCGCCATCCTGATCATCGAGCACGACATGGACCTGGTGTTCCGTTTCGCGCGGCGCATCACGGTCCTCGTGCAGGGCGAGGTGCTGGTCGAGGGCACCCCCGAGGAGATCGGACGCGACGCGCGCGTTCACCAGGTCTATCTCGGCGAGCAGCGCCATGCCTGACGCGCTGCGCCTGAAGGAGGTTCGCGCGGGCTACGGCGAAACGGTCGTCATCGAGGAGGTCGGGTTTTCGCTTCCGGAGCGGGGCTCGCTCGCCGTGCTCGGCCGGAACGGCGTCGGCAAGACCACGCTGCTCGCGACCATCATGGGCCATACGACTTTCCACGCCGGCAGCATCGAGTACCAGGGCATGCCGATCGCGAAGCTCCCCGTCTACGAGCGCTGCCGGCTCGGCCTCGGCTTCGTGCCCCAGACGCGCGACATCTTTCCCTCGCTCTCGGTCGAGGAAAACCTCCTCGTGGCAGCGCGGCCCGGACGCTGGACGCTGGAGCGCGTCCACGATCTCTTTCCGAAGCTCGCCGAGCGGCGCAGGCACTGGGGCAATCAGATCTCCGGCGGCGAGCAGCAGATGCTCGCGATCGGCCGCGCGCTCATGGGCAATCCGGCGCTGCTGCTCATGGACGAGCCGCTCGAGGGTCTCGCCCCCATCATCGTGGAGACGCTGCTCCAGGCGCTGCAGCGGCTGATCCGCGAGGACTCGCTCGCGATCATCCTCGTCGAGCAGCACGCGAAGCTCGCTCTCGAGGTCACGCAGCAGGCCCTCGTGCTCAACCGCGGCCGCGTCGCCTACAGCGGGCCGAGCGCAGACCTGCTCACCGACCCGCAGCGCCTCACGACCCTGGTGGTCACCTGAGCGGCCGCGGCATGCTGGCCGTTCTCGTCCCCGTTCTGCTCCTCCTCGCCGTGACGCACGCCCAGCCCTCCCTCGCGCAGGACGCTCGCGCGGCTGCGCGCGCGCGGATGGTCGCGGAGATCGCGGAGATGGCGCGCGAAACCGGCGGCGAAACCGGGCGCCCCGCGTTCGGCGAGGCGGTCATGGCGGCGATGGGAAAAGTTCCCCGGCATCGCTTCGTCCCCTTCGCGCAGGAAGGGCTCGCCTACGAGAATCGTCCGCTGCCGATCGGCGAAGGCCAGACGATTTCACAGCCTTACATCGTGGCACTCATGACCGACCTGCTCGACCCCAAGCCCACGCATACCGTGCTCGAGGTCGGTACGGGCTCGGGCTATCAGGCGGCGGTGCTCGCCGAGCTCGTGGCCAAGGTCTACACGATCGAGATCGTCGAGCCGCTCGGAAAGCGCGCGAAGCGGATCCTCGACGACCTGGGATACCGCAAC
>DASSJA010000301.1:0-2854 GCA_035691445.1 Burkholderiales bacterium
CGCCACCGCGATGGTTTCCCCCGTGAAGCGGTAGAGCATTCCTTCCTCGATGCCGCGCTCGAAGACCTTGAGCGCGCGCGCGCCGGGCTTGACCGCGCCTTTCTCGACAAGGGGCTCCAGCTCGACCGCCGCGGCGAGGCCGATATTGCGGATGTCGGCGACGGCGGGCTCGCCTTTGAGCGAATGGATTCCCTGCTCGAGCACGGGCTCGAGCTCGCGCGAGCGCTTGAACGCCTCTTCTTCCTTCAGCGCGTCGAGCGTCGCGTGCGCCGCCGCAGCCGCGACCGGGTGGCCCGAGTAGGTATAACCGTGGAACAGCTCGACCGCGGTGTCGGGCCCGGTCATGAAGGCGTCGTAGATCGCCGGCTTCACGATCACCCCGCCCATGGGGATGACGCCGTTGGTGACGATCTTGGCGAAGCAGATCATGTCGGGCGTGACGCCGAAACGCTGCGCGCCGAAGGGCTCGCCCAGGCGGCCGAATCCGGTGATCACCTCGTCGAAGATGAGAAGGATGCCGTGCCTGTCGCAGATCCTGCGCAGTCGATCGAGGTAGCCGACCGGCGGCACCAGCACGCCCGCCGAACCCTGCATGGGCTCGACGATCACCGCGGCGATGGTCGAGGCGTCGTGCAGCGCGACCAGGCGCTCCAGCTCGTCGGCGAGATGCGCGCCCCATTGGGGCTGGCCCCGCGAGAAGCCCGCCTGCGCCGCGTCGTAGGTGTGCGGCAGGTGGTCGACACCTTGCAGGATGAGGGGCGCGAACATCTTGCGGTTCGCCGACATGCCGCCGACCGAGATGCCGCCGAGGCCCACGCCGTGATAGCCGCGCTCGCGCCCGATCAGGCGCGTGCGCGACGCTTCGCCTTTCGCGCGGTGGTACGCGACCGCGATCTTGAGCGCCGTGTCGACCGCCTCGGAGCCCGAGTTGCCGAAGAACACCTGGCCCATCCCCGCGGGCGCGAGCTCCACCAGGCGCTCGGCGAGCGAGAAGATCTTGGGGTGCCCCATCTGGAACGCGGGGCTGTAGTCGAGCTCCTTCACCTGCTTCGCCACCGCCTCGGCGATCTTCGGATGCCCGTGGCCGAGCGGGCAGCACCACAGGCCCGAGAGGCAATCGAACAGGCGCTTGCCTTCGGTGGTCGTGTAGTAGGCCCCTTCCGCGCTCGCCAGAACCCGGGAGCGCGGATTCGTCTTGAGGTAGCGGTTGTGGGTGAAGGGCATCCAATAGGCCGCAGTCTTCAGACTGGTCCGGGTGAGCACAGCGCTGTCGTTCTTCATGGGGATCGTCCTTTGCGTTGCGGTGCAGCATTCCTATTCGGCGAAGCCGCATCAGGCCGCTCTTATACATTTTGGTCTTAGAGAGCTTACACTGGCGCCGGCAAGTTGGAAGGTACGGGAGGCAGCGGCCGGGCTGGGCGGCCCCAGGCCCGGAGAACATAAAAGGAGGAAGCCAATCCTATGTCTTCGAATCTGGTCATCATATTCAACTTCATCATCAGCCAGTGGAGCCTTTCGCCCCAGGCATTCAAGGACGCGGTGCTGTACGCGGCGCTCGCCAAGTGCATCATCGCCGTCCTGTGGTGGACGGTGCGCGTGCTGGTCACGAAGTTTCCGGCGAACGGGACCATTTCGGCGTTCCAGGAAATGCTCAGCACCCGTCCTGCGAAGCTCGTGGTGCTGGTGCTCGACATCACGCTGATCGACGTGTTCCTGTTCTTCGCCTGCGTGGCGCTGCTCGATCTGCACCGCGGCTTCTCGATCTTCTCGCTCTGGACCGCGGCCTTGTTCTCGTTCCTGCTCGCGTACATGGTGATGGTGGCGCACGCGGACATCAAGAAATACTAGCGAGGGGCCGTGCCGCTCTCTCATATCGAACACTACCTCGTCGCCGCCGACGACATGGAACGCACGCGCGACTGGTACCGCGACGTGCTCGGGATGCAGGAAGGCTGGCATCCCGAATTCGGGTTTCCGGTCTACTGGATGTATCTCGACGGCAAGGACGTCGTGCACATCGGCAGGAGCGCGCGCCAGGCGAGCGACAACCAGAAGGCCTACCTCGGGCGCCTGGCGCAGGACACCGGCGCGGGGACCGGAGCGATCGACCATATCGCGTTCCGCGCCAGAGGCCTGAGAGAGACCATGGCCCACCTGCGCAGACACAAGGTCGAATTCAACGAGCGGCGCGCAAACGGCCAGGCGCTCTACCAGCTCTTCATGTACGACCCGAACGGCATCAAGGTCGAGCTGAACTTCGACGCCGCCGAAGCGCAGGGGCTGGAGCCGCAGGTCACGGCGGAGAAGCTCGCGGCGCGGAAGTAAAGGCCGCTGTCCGCAGCGCCAGCGGCCCCGCTAAGCAAGGGCTCTACAACCTTTTCGCCTTGTCCCACAACTTACGAAATTCGGGTGGCGGCTCCCCCGTATAGAGCCGGTAATCGCACCGGAAGTTTCGGCAGGTGAATACCCACCACTCATTCGGGCGGGTCTCTCCTTCTTCCATCGTAAATGACTGAAGCAGGTGCGGGCCTTCGATGGATGGTGGAAGAGTCCGTGTCTCAACCTTGGCGTCGATCGTATGCCCCATGCCCGGCAATACATATTCGATTGTCGGACCAAACCCGTCATGCGACTCGGAGTAGGTGAATTCAAATGC
This sequence comes from Burkholderiales bacterium, assembly GCA_035691445.1. GTDB lineage: Bacteria > Pseudomonadota > Gammaproteobacteria > Burkholderiales > SG8-39 > VBDM01. Next base: position 2,657 of record DASSJA010000301.1, read on the forward strand.
CTTCGCGTCCGCCGCTTCGGCGTCGAAATCAACGGCGGTTAGATATGTTGTCGGCTCGCATTCAATGCAATTTACGTGTTCTACAAAGAACATTTTGCGCTGCGTGTTCGTTCCGAATAGGCGGATGTCGTGAATCTTGCCGTTCAAGAAGCCCCCAGCGTGTAGTGCGGCGTAACCGTCGTTTGTGAAGCGAAGCCT
>DASSJA010000302.1:0-3202 GCA_035691445.1 Burkholderiales bacterium
TGCGACGAGGTGGGCCTATATTCGCAGGATGTCCAGTTGCCCGGTGCGGTGGAGGAATCAGCGATCCTGGGACAAGTGGAGATTCTCAACAATGATCCCCGCATCCATGGAATCCTGGTGCAGCTTCCCTTGCCGTCGGGCCTCACTGCGCAACGAGTTTTCGAAGCAATAGACCCCACGAAGGACGTGGACGGCTTCCATCCAACGAACGTGGGCCTGCTTGCCGTCGGCCAGCCGCGCTTCGTCCCTTGCACGCCCCTTGGGGTGGCGAGGATCCTCGATCATGAGGGAATCGGCCCGGAAGGACGGCACGCCGTCGTGGTTGGCCGCAGCATCATTGTGGGCAGGCCCATGGCGCATCTGCTCCTGCAAAAAGGCGCGACGGTCACAGTCTGCAACTCCAAGACACCGGATCTGGGATCGATGACGCGCCAGGCGGAAATTCTCGTCGTAGCCGCCGGAAAACCCAGACTCGTAACGGCGAACATGATCAAGCCCGGCGCGGTCGTTATCGACGTAGGCATCAACCGGCTCGCCGACGGAAAGCTTGCGGGCGACGTCGACTTTCAGGGTGCGCTGGGCACGGCCTCGCGCATCACCCCCGTCCCGGGCGGAGTCGGTCCAATGACGATTGCGATGCTTCTCGAGAACACAGTCGCTTCGGCCGAGCGATACTTCGCGGCCGGCGGATGACCGCCAACCCGCTCCTCGAATTCGCGGGTCTGCCGCGCTTCGGTTCGATCCGGCCGGAGCATGTCGGCCCCGCGATCGATGAGCTCGTCGCCGAAAACCGGTCCCTGATCGCGAAGCTGGTCCTTTCGGACGCGCCCGCATCCTGGGAGGAATTCGCCGAACCTCTGGAAAGCGCCAACGAACGCCTCGGGCGTGCGTGGGGCACCGTCGCTCATCTGCACGCGGTTGACGACAACCCTGGGATCCGCGAAGCGTACAACGCCAATCTGCCCAAGGTTACCCGTTACCAGACGGAGCTCGCGCAGAATCTCGACCTCTACGGGAAGTTCAGGGCACTGCACGAGTCGCCGGATTTCGAGCGTTTGCCCCGGCCGCGACGCAGAATCGTCGAGAACAATCTGCGCGACTACCGACTGGGGGGAGCGGAGCTGGCTTCGGAAAAGAAGCGGCGCTTTGCCGAAATCCAGGAGGAGCTCTCCGCCCTCGAGGCGAAATTTTCGGAAAATTTGCTCGACGCGACCAACGCGTTTTCCGTGCTGGTCACTGCCCCCGCGGAACTGCTCGGGATTCCGGAAGACGTGCTTCAGGCCGCCGAGGACGCGGCGCGACGAGACGGACAGGCGGGGTGGAAGTTCACCCTTCACGCACCCTCGTACGGCCCCCTGATGCAGTACGCCGAGAATCGCGCGCTGCGGGAGCGTTTCTATCGTGCACACGTTACTCGGGCGAGCGAATTCGGCGAACCGAAGCTCGACAATACTTCGATCATCGCGCGCGAGCTCCGCCTGCGAAGGGAAAAGGCAAGCTTGCTCGGTTTTGCGAGCTTCGCCGAATATTCCCTGGTGCCCAAAATGGCGGACTCGCCCGATGCCGTGCTGGATTTCCTGAACGACCTGGCCACCAGGGCTTTACCTTACGCGCGGAACGACTACGCCGAGTTGAAAGAATTCGCCGGTGCCGAGCTCGGACTGAAGGACCTGCAGGCCTGGGATGTCGCGTTTGCTTCCGAAAAATTGCGTGCGAAACGCTACGCGTTCTCCGATCAGGAAGTCAAGCAGTACTTCCCCGAGCCCAAGGTCCTCGACGGCATGTTCCGTTTGGTTGGAACCCTCTACGGAATCCGGATTTCACGGGACGAGACCGAAATCTGGCATCCGGACGTACGTTTCTTCCTGATTACCGATTCACGTGGCGCGCAAGTCGGCCAGTTCTATCTCGATCCGTATTCCCGCGAGAGCAAGCGCGGCGGGGCCTGGATGGACGAGGTCATCACGCGTCAGCGACTCGCAGGGGATCTGCAAACTCCCGTCGCCCATCTGATCTGCAACTTTCCCACTCCGGTTGGGAACAAGCCCTCATTGCTGACGCACGACGAAGTGATGACCTTGTTCCACGAATTCGGTCACGGCATGCACCATCTGCTCTCGCAAGTCGATGATCCGGGAGTTTCGGGAATACGCGGGGTGGAATGGGACGCGATCGAGCTACCTTCCCAGTTCATGGAGAATTTCTGCTGGGAGTGGGAGGTTCTTTCCCGAATGACTGCGCACGCGGAAAGCGGCGCCCCTCTCCCGCGCCCGCTGTTCGACAAGATGCTCGCGGCGAAACATTTTCAGAGCGGAATGCAGACGATGCGCCAGATCGAGTTTGCCCTGGTCGACATGCGCCTGCATCACGACTACGATCCGGAGGGATTGCAGACGCCGCGGGGACTGCTCGAGGAGATCCGGGCGGCGGTCGCCGTGATGATTCCGCCCGGGTACAACCGTTTCCTGAACAATTTCTCGCACATATTCGCAGGGGCTTACGCGGCGGGTTACTACAGCTACAAATGGGCGGAAGTGCTCTCCGCCGACGCCTACAGCCTCTTCGAGGAGAACGGCGTTTTCGACGCCGAGACCGGCGCTCGGTTTCGCGACGAGATCCTTGCCGTAGGCGGCAGCCGCCCAGCGTTCGAGTCATTCCACGCCTTTCGCGGGCGCGAACCGCGAATCGACGCGCTGCTGCGTCACAATGGTATGATCGCCCGAGTATAGCCATGCGCGTTCATCTCATCGTGGCGATGACTCTCTGGATCGTGTGCGCTCAGGTCTTGGCGCAGGCCTACCGCTGGATGGACGAAGAGGGGAAGGTCCACTACACGCAGAGCCCGCCTCCCCCCGGAGCGAAAGGAGTGCAGCGAAAGAATTTCCGAAACGGGGCGGTGGGAACGGTCGACCTGCCCTATGCCACGCAGGAAGCGGCGAAGAATTTCCCGGTAACTCTCTATACCATACCGGAGTGCCCCCCGTGCGACCAGGCGCGCGCATCGCTGGTGAAGCGCTCGATACCCTTCAGGGAAGTCAGCGTGACCGCTCAGAAGGAGGCCGACGAGCTGAAGAAGCTGACCGGAACAAGTGACGTGCCGCTGTTGGTGGTCGGCTCCCAGTTCCGGGCTGGATTCCAGGAAAATCTCTATAACGATCTGCTCGACACGGCGGGCTACGCGCCTTCCGGACCCAAGGTACCC
>DASSJA010000303.1:0-3298 GCA_035691445.1 Burkholderiales bacterium
CTCGCGTCCGGTCGAGCGCATCCGGGAAGTGCGCAGCCTGCGCGCGGTGCAGTTCGCGGAGGACGCGGGACCGATGGCGCACCCGGTGCGCCCGGCCTCGTACATGGAAATCAACAACTTCTACACGAGCACCGTATACGAGAAAGGAGCGGAGGTGGTGCGCATGATCCGCACGCTGATCGGCGCGAGCAATTTCCGCAGGGGCATGGACCTGTACTTCGCACGCCACGACGGGCAGGCCGTGACCTGCGACGATTTCGTGCAGGCGATGGCCGACGCTTCGGGGTCGGACCTGTCGCAGTTCATGCTGTGGTACGACCAGGCCGGCACTCCGGTCCTCGACGTCGAAGGCGAATACGACGCTGCCCGGCGGCGCTATGAGATGAGGGTGACGCAATCCTGCGCGCCGACACCGGGACAGGAGAACAAGCTCCCGTTCCACATTCCGCTCGCCTTCGGGCTGGTCGCGCCGGACGGCAGGGACGTGCTAGCCGAAGGCACCCGAATCCTGTCGGTGCGTCGGCCGCAGGAGCGCTTCGTCTTCGAGGGCGTCGTGTCCGACGGTGGAAAACCGGCCCTGTCCCTGCTTCGCGACTTCTCCGCCCCGGTGATCGTCAGGCACGATTACAGCGAGGCCGAACTCGCCCTGCTGATGGCGCATGACTCGGACGCCCTCAACCGCTGGGAGGCGGGGCAACGCTTCGCGCTCCGCATCATCCTGGGCGGGATCGAGGCAGCGCAGTCGGGACGCGGCTACGAGGTCGCGGAACTCTTCGTCGAAGCGATCGCGAGCGTGCTTGCGGGCGCGGCGCGCGATCCGGCGTTCGCCGCCGAGATGCTGGCCCTGCCCTCCGAGAGCTACGTCGCCGAGCAGATGGCCGTCGTCGATCCGGACGCGATCCACGCCGTGCGAGACGAGATAAGGCGGCGCCTCGCCCTCGCGCTAAAGGACGAGCTCCTCCGGATTTACCGGGACTACGAGGTTCCCCGCCCGTATTCGCCCGATGCCTCTTCGGCGGGCCGGCGCGCGCTCAGGAACGCTGCGCTCGGTTTTCTGATGGAGCTCGACGAGGCGGGCATGCGCGCGCTGTGCGTGAGGCAATTCGAAACCGCAGACAACATGACCGACGCCTTTGCGGCCCTCGGGCGGCTCGCCAACTGCGACTGTCCCGAGAGGCCTCCCTCGCTCGACGCCTTCTACCGCAAATGGAAAGACGAGCCCCTGGTCGTCGACAAATGGCTTTCGGTCCAGTCGGCGAGCCGCCTGCCCTCGGCACTCGCCGATACGAAGCGCCTGATGGCGCATCCTGCCTTCAGCCTCAGGAACCCCAACAAGGTCTACGCGCTGCTAGGCGCCTTCCGAGGCAACCAGGTGCGGTTTCACGCGCGCGACGGCTCGGGCTACGCCTTCCTCGCCGACCAGGTCATCGCGCTCGACGCCATCAACCCCCAGGTGGCCGCGCGCATGGCGCGCGGGCTCGACCGCTGGAGGAAATTCGACGCGCAGCGCCAGTCGCACTCCCGGGCTGCGCTCGAGCGCATCCGCGATGCAAAGGGCATCTCCAAAGGCGTGCTCGAGATCGCCACCCGGGCGCTCGGCTGAAGACGCCCGAGGCCCTGAGCCGCCGCTACTTCTTGCGCTGCATTTCGGAGAACTTGGACAATTCCCAGGGCCGGATCGCGACCAGCATGTGCATCGCCGTGCATTCCTCGAACGGCCGCCGCGTGTCGTCGCTGTGCAGGTCGGCGAATTCGTTCGCGACGCGGCGCAGGCGCACCAGCATCGCTTCCCGCGAGGATTTCGAGAGCCTCCCGGTGACAAAGAGCATCAGCTCGTCGGGGCCGTCGAAGCGGGTGCGGAAGTACTCGTTCTGCGCCTGGGCTTTGAAGAACTCCTGAAACGGCCCGTCGGGAAGCCAGGAGAAAGTGCGCGACAGGAGTAGACGGTAGCGGTTCCCGGGAAGGAGCCGGATGATTCCGAGGCGATCCAGGCGCACCAGATGCCGCACGCACTCGGCCTCCGACATCGAATAGGTGCGGATTATCTTCTCCACCGGCCACTGGTGCAGCACGCGCAGCGCGACCAGCACCAGCCTCTTGTCGGAGACGATGGCCTTCTCCGCCTGCGGCGTCAGCTGCGACACCAGGCGATCCCGCCGCTCGACGGACCGGGTCAGCTCCGCGAGCTCCAGGCCCGCAAAATCGAGCACCTGGTCGAGGCGCTTCAGCGTGAAGTCCTTGCGGGAGAACATGCGCTTCACGCTCGCCTCGCTCATCCCGAGGGCCCGCGCCACCGAGGCGTAGGTCACCCCCAGCGCCTTGAGCTCCTTCTTGAGGGTATCGACCAGTGCGGCGCTTGCGCTCATGGACCTTCCTCCTGTTCCGCGAAAAGTATCACCTGGCGATACCGCGGGTCAAAGCCCGCTACACCTCACACGCGGCGCTTTGCGACGAGGGAGAGCCTTCCGATCATGCAGGCGTTGCGGGCGCATTTTAGCGCCGGGATAAACGACCGGGCCCGGATAGATTGGGAGGGATGCGCCCGCAGCACCGGACAAGGAGGGGACATCGTGATGGAACACGGCCCGACGCTGCTCGATCTGATTATCGCATTGCTTCAAACCATGGTCATTCTCCTGCTCGCGTGCGGCATATACCTCGCCTCCGCGGGCAGGGCGCGACACCAGGCTTCTGCCGAATCGGAGCGCGTCCCGTCGCCTCGCGGGCCCCGCGGAATCGCCGGGAGCTAGAGCCGACAGGCTGGAAGTCGGCGGGCCGGGGCCGTCACGCCCGGCCGCGCACCATCGCGACCTTGTCCTGGACGCGCACGTCGAAGCGGGACACGTTGACCACCATGCGCTCGTGCGTCCCGTCCCCGATCGGTTCCTTCTCATCATTTACGGCCACGCGGAAAGTGACGACGCGGCCTTCGACTTTCACGACCTCGACCTCGGCGCGCACGCGCATGCCGACCGGCGTGGCGGCGAAGTGCCGGATATCGAGGCGCGTGCCGAGCGACTGATAGCCCGCCGGCAGCAGGTGCTCGATGGCCGCGAGCGCAGCAGCCTCGATCACGTTGATCATCACCGGCGTCGCGAGCACGTGCACCCGCCCGCTGCCCACGCGCGGCGCGGTGTGCTCCTCGCCGACCAGCAAATCGGAAGAGCCCTTCAGGCCCGCCTTCAATTTGTCCGTCGAGCTCATCGTTTTCTCCAGCATTGCATAATAGCGCCGAATGGCAAGGGATCTGGGAACCTGGGACTACGTGATCGCCGGCGGCGGCACCGCCGGCTGCGCG
>DASSJA010000304.1:0-10742 GCA_035691445.1 Burkholderiales bacterium
AGGCGCTCTAGGGAGGCACCCATGAATAGATCGTCGAGAAAGCTGTTCGCATCGCTCGCGCTGTTCGCGATGCTGGGCGCGCACGTCCTGCCGCTGTTCGCCCAGGACAAGGCGCCCGAGAAGCCGGCGGATGCTTCAACACCGGCCGCGGCTGCGCCGGCCGCCGCGGCACCGGCGGCCGCACCCGCCGCGCCGAAGTGCGGCGACAAGGGCTTCGACTGCAACAAGGGCGACGTGTCGTGGATGATGACCTCCTCGGCGTTCGTGTTGCTGATGACCGTGCCGGGCCTGGCGCTGTTCTACGCCGGCATGGCCCGCAGCCGGAATGCGCTGTCGACGGTGATGCAGAGTTTTTCGATCTTCTCCGTCGTCGCGGTGCTGTGGGTGATCTACGGGTACAGCCTGGCGTTCACCGCCGGCCATGAAGGCAGCTGGACGTCCCCGTTCATCGGGTCGCTCGACAAGTTCTTCATGCTCGGCGAGGATCCCGCCACGGCGGTCGCCGCGACCTTCAGCAAGGGACAGTACCTGCCGGACTTCGTTTACTGCATGTTCCAGCTGACCTTCGCCGCGATCACCGTGGCGCTGATCGCGGGCGGCTTCGCGGAGCGCTTCAAGTTCTCCGCGATGATCATCTTCTGCATCCTGTGGTTCACCTTCGCGTATCTGCCCGTCGCGCACATGGTGTGGTACTGGGACGGCCCGGATGCCTACACCGCCCAGAAGGCAGCCGATATCGCCCAGAGCCACGCCGGCTTCATCTTCCAGAAAGGCGCGCTCGACTTCGCGGGCGGCACCGTGGTGCACGTCAACTCCGGCATCGCCGCGCTGGTCTGCGCGCTGATGCTCGGCAAGCGCAACGGCTACGGCAAGGTGCCGATGCCGCCCCACAGCGTGATGATGACGGCGATCGGCACCGGGATGCTGTGGATGGGCTGGTTCGGCTTCAACGCGGGCTCCGCGCTCGAAGCCACCGGCGCAGCCGGCATCGCGTTCTTCAATACGCTGTTCGGGACGGCGGTCGCGGGCGTCGCCTGGACGCTCACCGAGTGGATCGTGAAGGGCAAGCCGAGCCTGCTGGGCATCTGCTCCGGCATCGTGGCGGGCCTGGTGGCGATCACTCCGGCGGCCGGTTTCGTCGGCCCCGTCGGCGCCTTCTTCACCTGCGCCATCGCGGGCGTCGGCTGCTTCTTCGCCGTCACCAAGGTGAAGGCGATGCTGGGCTACGACGATGCGCTGGATACCTTCGGCGTGCACTGCATCGGCGGCATCATCGGCTCGCTCGGCACGGGCACCTTCGTCAACCCGAGGTTCGGCGGCACGGGCGTGTACGACTACGTCGCAAACAAGGTCGGCGATTTCGACGCCTGGGCTCAGATCGTCTCCCAGCTGTGGGACATCGTCATCACCCTGATCTGGTCGGGCGGCGTGGCCTTCGTGATCCTGCTGGTCCTGAAGTTCACCATCGGCATTCGCGCCAGCGACGAAGCGCAGGAAGAGGGTCTCGATCTCGCCGACCACGGCGAAAGGGCCTACAACTACTGATCGACGCTTCGCTTGTCGGAAGCAGCACCACGCGCGGGCACCTTCGGGTGCCCGTTTTTCTTGGGCCTGTGCGAAAATACGCGCCTTTTTCGCGAGGACCTCGTCATGAAAATGGAGTACGTGATCAGCAGCTGGGACATCCCCTCGCTACCCATCGCCGGATCGAACGCGCGCTTCCCGGTGCGCCGCATCTTCTGCGTGGGGCGCAACTACGTCGAGCATCAGAAGGAGATGGGAGGCGACGGCCGCGAGCAGCCTTTCTTCTTCACCAAGTCGGCGCACGACCTCGTGGCGCTCAACGTCGGGCAGGCCGGGGCGGTGCACTACCCGCCGATGACCGGCAATTACCACTGGGAGACCGAGATGGTCGCGGTGATGGGCGCCGGCGGCACCAAGATCCCGGCGGCCAGGGCGAACGAGCACATCTGGGGCTACGCCGTGGGCCTCGACATGACGCGGCGCGACCTGCAGCAGGTCGGCAAGGACAAGGGCCGGCCCTGGACCTTCGGCAAGGATTTCGACCAGGCGGCGCCGGTAGGCGCGATCACCCCGGCTTCGAAGATCGGGCACCCGACCAGGGGCAAGCTCTGGCTCAAGGTGAACGGCGCGCTCCGCCAGAACTCCGATATCGACCAGATGATCTGGAGCGTCCCCGAGCAGATCGCCTTCCTTTCGCAGTACTACACCCTGGAAGCGGGCGACCTCATCATGACGGGCACCCCGGCCGGAGTGGGCGCCGCGAAGGCGGGCGACGAGCTCCTCGCCGGAATCGACGGCCTGGGCGAGCTGCAGGTGAAGATCCTCGCGCCGAAGCCGTGAGCATCAAGCGCCATCAGCCCGGCAAGCTCTTCAGCGCCGCCGTGGAGCACGGCGGGCTGGTCTACGTCGCCGGCCAGGTCGCGGACGACCTGTCCCAGGGCGCGAAGGGACAGACCGAGCAGGTGCTGAAAAAGATCGACGCCCTCCTGGCAGCCGCCGGCACCGGCAAGTCGAAGATCCTCTCGGCCAACGTGTGGGTCACCGACATCCGCAACCGCGACGAGATGAACGCCGCCTGGACGGCCTGGGCGGACCCGGCCAATTTGCCGGCGCGCGCCACCGTCGAGGCGAAGCTCGCCGACCCGCGCATGCTGGTCGAGATCATGGTGATCTGCGCGAAGTAAGGATCACTTCCGCCAGAAGGCGGGCGTCATCACGATGAACAGGGTGAAAAGCTCCAGGCGCCCGATGAGCATCGCGACTGTGCACACCCAGGTCTGAAAATCGGTCAGCCCCGCGTAGGTCGTGGCTGGCCCGACCTGATTGAGCCCCGGGCCGGTGTTGCAGATGCAGACGATCACCGCCGAGAAGGCGGAGACGACGTCGAGCCCCGAGGCCACGAGAAGCATCGTCATGGTGATCACCGATCCTCCCCAGATCAGCATGAACGCGAGGACGGCGAAGATGATGTTGTTCTCGATCCTCTGACCGGCGATTTTCACCGGCAGATAGGCGCGCGGATGGATGATGGACATGATCTCCCGCAGCGCCTGGCGAACCATCAATTCGGCGCGGATCATCTTGATGCCGCCCCCGGTGGAGCCCGAGCAGGTCGCGAAGCAGCACAGGAACAGCATCCATACCGGCGCGAACATCGGCCATCGGTTGAAATCCGCGCTCGCAAACCCGGCGGTCGTCGCGATCGATACGACGTTGAAAGCGCTGTGGCGCAAGGCCGTCCAGAAGGACGGGTAGACGTGGTTGGCGAGCAGGAACCAGGCGATTCCCAGCACCGAGGCCGCCAGCAGGAACAGGTAGGGACCGGTCTCGGGATCGCGGCCGTACGGCGCGAAGCTCAGCTTGCGGAACGCGAGGAAATGGGTCCCGAAGCTCACGCCCCCGATGACCATGAACAGGATCGCCACAGCCTCGATGGCCGGAGAGTTGAAATACGCAAAGCTCGCGTCGTGCGAGGAGAATCCTCCGAGGCTGAGCGTCGAGAAGGCGTGGACGATCGCGTCGAACCAGCCCATTCCCACCGCCTTGAACGCGAGTACGCAGCCGAGCGTCAGGCCCGCGTACACCAGCCACAGGCCCTTGGCCGTTTCGGCGATGCGGGGAGCGAGCCTCGAGTCTTTCATCGGCCCCGGGGTCTCGGCCCTCATGATCTGGCTGCCGCCGATGCCGAGCAGGGGCAGGATCGCGACGGCGAGGACGATAATCCCCATTCCCCCGAGCCACTGCAGTTCACATCGCCAGAAATTGATCGACGGCGGCAGCCTGTCGAGCCCGGACAACACGGTCGAACCGGTGGTCGTGAGCGCCGCGACCGCCTCGAAATAGGCGTCGGTGAAGGTGAGCGCGGGAAGGTACGAGAGCAGCGGCACGGCGGCGAAACAGGGCAGGACCGTCCAGGCGAGCGCCACCAGGAGGAAACTGTCGCGGGGCTGCAGCTCGGCGCGCCGGGAGCGGGTGCCCGCCCACAATACCGCTCCGCTCGCGAGGGTCACCAGCACGCCTTCGTAATAGGCGTGCCGGGCGGGATCGCCGTACACGAAGGAAACGCCCAGGGGCAGCAGCATCGCGAGCGCGAAAATCAGCATCAGTACGCTCAACACGTGCAGAACGGCAAACGGCCTGACCATGGCGCGTGGGATGCCCGCTCAGACGAAGCCGACGCTGACCTCGAACAGTTTCTCCACCTTGGGCAGCTGCTTCTTGTCGGTGACGAATACGATCACGTGGTCCTCCGCCTGCACTACCGTATCGTGATGGGCCATGATCACCTCGTCGCCGCGCACCATCGCCGCGATCGAGGTGCCCTTGGGCAGATCGATCTCGTCTATCCTTCGCCCGACGCATCGTGATGAGTCGCGATCGCCGTGCACGACCGCTTCGAGCGCCTCGGCCACGCCGCGGCGCAGGCTGTGGACCTGGGTGATGTGACCGCGCCTGACGTGCGCTAGCAGGGTGCCGATCGTCGCCTGGGCGGGCGAGATCGCGATATCGATCTCGCCGGCGTGCAGCAAATCGACGTACGAGCGCCGGTTGATGAGCGACACCACCCGGCGTGCCCCCATGCGTTTTGCCAGGAGGCAGGACATGATGTTGTCCTCGTCGTCGTTCGTCACCGCGACGAAAAGGTCGATATCCGGGATGTTTTCCGCCTCGAGGAGAGCTTCGTCCGTGACGTCGCCCTGCAGCACCAGAGCGCGGTCGAGCCGGGTGGAGAGCACCTCGCAGCGCCTCCTGTCGTATTCGATGATCTTGACCGAATAGCCCGACTCGAGCGCCCGCGCGAGGCGCAGTCCTATGTTTCCGCCTCCGGCGATCATCACCCTGCGCACCGGCTGGTCCATGCGCCGCAGCTCGTGCATCACTTCGCGGATGCTTTTCGCCGCGGCGAGACAGAACACCTCGTCCCCGGCCTGGACGAGCGTCTCCCCGTCGGGAAGGACCGGCGTGTCGCCCCGGAATATGGCGGCAATGCGCGCGTCGACCGACGGGATGTGCTTCCTGAGGTCCTTGAGCGGGTGGCCGACCAGGGGACCGCCCTGGAATGCGCGCACGGCGACCAGGCTCACCTTGCCGTGGGCGAACTCGAGCACTTGCAGCGCCTCGGGGAACTCGATCAGCTTGACGATGTAGTCGGTCAGGACCTGCTCCGGACAGATTGCCAGATCCACGTCGAAACAATCCGGACCCAGCACCCGTTCATTCGAGAGATAGTCGGTGGCGCGCAGGCGGACAATCCGCGTCGGTACGTTGAACAACTGCTGCGCCAGCTTGCACGCCACCAGGTTGGTCTCGTCGCTCTGCGTCACCGCGATCATCAGGTCGCAATCCTCTATGCCCGCCTCGACCAGCACCGACGGGTGGGCGGCGCTGCCCAGAACGGTCCGCAGGTCCACCCGGTCCTGGAGGCCGCGCAGTCTCGCGCCGTCGATATCGACCACCGTGATGTCGTTGGCTTCGGACACCAGGCTTTCGGCCACGGATGAGCCCACCTGGCCGGCGCCGAGGATCACGATTTTCAAACGGGAGTCCTGTGCGGAAAAGCGCGCATTCTAAGCCGATTTCCCGGACCGCCCCCGACCCGGGTCAGTCTTCTTTTCGCCCGGCAAGAATGCCGAGTGCCTTGAGCTTGCGATACAAGTGGGTGCGCTCGAGGCCGCTCCGCTCGGCAACGCGCGCGATGGAACCGTTCACCTGCGCGAGATGATGCTCGAAGTAAGTGCGCTCGAAGGCTTCGCGTGCTTCGCGCAGCGGCAGATCGAACGATACTTCCGCCTCCGCCGCGCGGCGGGTGAACTGCGGAAGGACCCGCTCGGCGTCGCCGACTCCGATCTCCTCCTGGAGGCTGGTGAGCGCAAGCGTGCGCACGGCGGCGGCGAGGTCCTCCATGTTCCCGGGCCAGGAGAAATAGCGGAGCACGTTGAGGGCTCCGGTCGAGAAGATCCGCGGCGGGCAAAAGCGGGTCTCCACCAGCTGCGCGAGCATGAGGCTGGCGATGTCCGGGATGTCCTCGGGGTGCTCGCGCAAGGCCGGGAGGGCGATGACGATCCCGGCGAGCGCCTGCAGGAGCGTGCCGTCGAAAGCCTGCGAGTCCACCAGGCGCGTCGGCTCCTCGGACGTGAAAGACACCACCCGCACGTTGCTTTTTTCGGCGCGGGCCGCGAGGAACGCGAGGTGCTTCTGCTGGTTCTTCGACAGCGCCGCCAGCTCCGCGACGAACAGCACGCCGCTCGACACCTGCTGCAGCAGGTCCTGAGAGGTATCGCTGAGCGCGTGCGCCGAGTCGATCCACGGAGTGTTGGGCTGTTGCAGGTAACGGGCGTAGAGCTCGGGCATCACGCCTTTTTCTCCGCGCATCAGCACCGACGCACCCGCTGCGGAAATCTTCGACAGGCGCTTTTTCAGCTCGCTGATGACCGCCGATCGGCCGAAGTTCGCGATGCTGAGCGGCATCACGGCCCGCGATTCGCCCGCGCGCAACGCCCGCTTCACCGTCGCGAGCAGCTTCTGCAGCGCGATGGGTTTTTCCAGGAAATCCATGGCGCCGATGCGGGTCGCCTCGACCGCGGTTTCGATGGTGCCGTGGCCCGACATCATGATCACCGGCATGGTGAGATGGCCTCCCGTAGCCCATTCCTTCAGGAGCGTGATGCCGTCCGCGTCGGGCATCCAGATGTCGAGCAGCACGAGGTCGGGCCGCCCGCGGGCCCGCAGCGTGCGCGCAGCCGTGGCATTCTCGGCCAGCTGGACCGAGTGCCCCTCGTCGGAAAGGATTTCGGACAGCAGCTCCCGAATTCCGACCTCGTCGTCAACGACCAGAATCTGTGCCATGTTCGATCAGGCCGCCAGCGGAAGCGAGATGCGCACCGCCGCGCCGTGACCTCCTCCTTTTCCGGCACGGTTCTCGATGCTGACCGTGCCGTGGTGCTCGTCTATGATCCGCTTCACGATTGCCAGCCCCAGGCCGGTCCCTTTGGGCTTCGTCGTGACGTAGGGCTCGAACGCTCCGTTGATGACGGCGTCGGGAAAACCGCAACCGTTGTCGCTGATCCGCAGCCATACCTGGCCGCCCGACAGTTCGGTCGACACCTCGATCTCCGGATCCGTGCTGCCGGAAAGCGCATCCTGGGCGTTTTGCAGGAGGTTGTGGATGACCTGCCGCAGGCGGTCGGGATCCCCGCGCACCAGGGGAATGTTCCCGTCGAGACTCGCGTGGATTCGCGTGCCGGACTGTTCGTACAGCGCCAGCACCTCCGCCACCAGGCGATTCAAGTCGAGCCCGCCGAGCTGCGGCGGCGGCGTCCGGGCGTAATCGCGGAATTCGTCCACCATGTTCTTCATTGCGGTGACCTGCGCGACGATGGTTTCAGTCGCGTGATCCAGCGCGCGCGCAGCCTCGGGTGAAACCTTGTCGTTGAGCTTCGCCTGCAAACGCTCGGCCGCCAGCTGGATCGGGGTGAGGGGATTCTTGATCTCGTGAGCGAGTCTGCGCGCAACCTCGCCCCAGGCGGTCGCCCGCTGCGCCGCGATCAATTGCGTGATGTCGTCGAATACGACCACGTAGCCGCCTCCACCCGCCTCGGGCAGCGGAGAGCCTCGCACGAGAATCACGGCTCCGCGGTCGCGCATCTCGATCTGCTGCTGCCAGGTCGCGTGCTTGTGCTCGCCGAGCTCCGATCGCAGCATATGGGCGAATTCCGGAAGCGCGTGCCAGCCGTGGAGGTTCAAACCGATCAGTGCGGTCAGGTTTTCGTGCAGGATGCGGCCTGCCCCGCTGTTTGCGATCCGCAGCACGAGGTCGTTGTCGAAGACGAGCACGCCCGCGGACAAATTGGCCAGTATGCTCTCCAGGTAGGCCTTGGCCGTTTCGAGTTGCGCCTGATTGAGCAGCGCGGCTCTCTGTGCTTCCCCCAGCTGCTCGGTCATGCTGTTGAACGACTGCGTGAGTATGCCCAACTCGTCGCGGCTCGTGACCTGGGCGCGGCGCGAAAAATCACCCCGCGCGACGGCCTGGGTGCCTTCCGCAAGAACCGCGAGCGGCTTCGACAGGCGCCGTGAGAGCAGGAAGGCGAGGGCGATCGCCGACAAAAGGGCGAGCAGAAGCGTCAAGGTCAGCGTAAGAATGTAGATCTCCTTCAGTCCCTGGCGCGACAGCGACAGCTCCTTGTAGGCGCGAAACGCGCCCTGGACGGCTTCACCCTGCTCGGCGAGAGTCTGCGGGACCCAATGGGTGACCTGCAGGAAGCGCCGCTCGTCGCCCTGCCGCGGAGTCTCCAGCGAGACGACGACCCGTAGCAGAAGTCCCTTGTCCCCCACCGCCTCAACCGCGCCGTAACCGCGCTCTTGCCGCGCATCGCGGAGCGCCTGCGGCCCCGGAGGCGGCGGCGCGAGGTTTCCCGGAGCGCGGCCGGCTTTGGCGAGAATTTCGCCCTTTTCGGTTACGAGCCACGCTTCCTCGACGTACGCCTGCTCGCGGAGCCGCACCAGCAGCGCAGGCTGGTCTCGGTTCGGGACCTCCGAGAGATCGAGGGCCATGACGTGGGCTTTGAGAAGCAGCTCGTTCAACATGACGTCGAGCGCCGTCCGGCCCAGATTGAGTCCGCCTTCGAGCGCACGCTCGACGCGCACGTCAAACCAGGACTCGATGCTCTTTGCAAGAAACTGAAGCGACACGGTGTAGACGAGCAGCCCGGGGACCACTCCCACCAGGGCGAACATGACGAGCACCCGGAAAGTCAGCAGCGAACCGAATATCTTGGCGCGGCGCTGGCGCGCCAGGATCGCGAGTTGATACGCCACCAGTCCGAGAAGGGCCAGAGCAATGGCGGCGTTCAGACCGAGAAGCAGCGGATAGTGCTCGGCAAATAGCGGCGAGTTGGCGGTCGCCGCGGCAAGCAGGAACAGCAGAATGCCCCCGAGCGAAGCGCTCGCTATGAGGACGTAGGTCATCGCGCCTCCCGCACCGGCGCAAGCGGGGTGAACGGAAATCGCTTCCAGTCCGAGGACAGCGTCCACTCGCGGTTGGTGACCGTGCTCACGCGAAACGGCGTCGGCAGCTGCGCCGGATCGAGGCGAAGCCGCACGGAGGCGATGTAGTTTCGGCCGTTGTCGACCTGATCCTGACCCAGTACCGGCCAGCCGTGTACCCTGCCCAGCGCCTGCAGCGCCTCGGCAAGCGTGGCGAAGTTCTGGTGCAGCGTGCCGCTGGAGAGTTGATACTGTTGGGCGAGAGGCAGGTAGGAAAGCCTCAGCTCGAGCTTCTCCGCGGCGGTTTTTTCGTCGAACCAGTACCAGCGAGGGTGTGCCAGCTGGAACTCCACGAGGAAACCGAGCGAAACGCCGTTGTTCAGCGCCTCCAGCAGCGGCCCGCTCAGATCGAGGCGGAAATCCGCATTCAGAAAGTAGCGCGCTTCCGAAATTTCCAGGCCCGCATTGCTCACCTCGATATGTTGAGCCTGCGCCGACGTCGCGAAGCACAGCGCGAATGCCGCCGCAAATCGACGAAAGCTTGCGTTCATCCTTCTGCTCGGGTGCCCGGTTTTTTCAGCAAAGCGTAGAAGAAGCCGTCGCTCTCGCCGCTTGGGAGAATCTGGCCCTGGGCGTCTTCGCTCCACCCCGGCAGCCTCGGAAGCGGGAGCAGCTCGGCTTCCGGCTGGCGCGCAAGAAACTCGCGCACCTGAGAGCGGTTCTCCTCGGGAAAGACCGAGCATGTTGCGTACAGCAATTTACCACCGGGGGCGAGCACCCGCCACAAGGCGTCGAGCAGCCGCGCCTGGGTACGGCCGAACTCGGCCGTGTCGGCCCTGCGCCGCAGCCACTTGATATCCGGGCGGCGCCGCACCACGCCCGACGCCGAGCACGGCGCATCCAGAAGGATGCGATCGAAGGGCCTGCCTTCCCAGAAGGCTTCCGGGTCGCCGCAGTCGGCGACCACCACTTTCGCAGAAAGCTTCAATCGGGAGAGATTTTCCTGAATGCGTCTTGCGCGCACGCCGTCCGAATCCACGGCCAGCAGCTCGCAGTCGGCGAGTTCGAGCAGATGGCCGGTCTTGCCGCCCGGCGCGGCGCACGCATCCAGCACCCGCATTCCATCGTGCGCATCGAGGAGCAGTCCGGCCCGTTGAGCGCCGGCGTCCTGCACCGAGACCTCGCCGGCGGCGAACCCCGGAAGCCGCTCGACGCGGCAAGGTTTCTCGAGCAGGACCGCATGCTGTCCCAGCGCGCGCGCGGGAAGGTCCGCCGATTCGAGCTTCTCCAGGTACGCTTCCGGCGAGAGTCGGCGCCGGTTGACGCGGAGGACCATGGGGGGATGCCGGTTCGATTCCACGAGGACGGATTCCCATTGATCCGGGTAGGCAAGGCGCAGCGCGTCGATCCACCACTGCGGGTGGCGGTACCGGCCGGATTCGGTCGCCTCGATCTCCGAGAGAAGCTCCGGCATGCGGCGCTGGAAGTTGCGCATCACGGCGTTGACGAGCCCCTTGGCGCGCAGGTGACCGAGCAAAACCGCGGCCTCCACCGCCTGGTGTACGACCGCGTGCGCCGATTGCGGACGCGCCACGAGTTCCGCGAGCGCGGCGAGCAGCAGGCCGCGCACCGAAATGTCGGCAAGCGGTTTCTGCAGGAGCCGGTCCAGCGCCACGTCGACCACCCCGTAGCTCCGCAACGCGTTGTAGGCGAGATCCTGGGCCGCAGCCGCGAGT